>JAFGMP010000112.1 GCA_016927495.1 Candidatus Latescibacterota bacterium
AACGGATGATTCACGTCGTAAGGTTTTCCTGCAAAGACAGATCATGGAAATCATTTAATCATGATTATCTACGGTAAAGATAATTATAAAAATGAGCAGTTGGATAAGTTTTCGAAATATTGTAAAGCCAAAACTAATCTATGTACTTACCCGTGAAAATATTGGCCATGTGGAGAGCGGAAAAAAATATTTACAATATCATAACTATACTACAAAATAGAGATTTTTTTAGTCAATAATATTAAAAATTAATGATTTTAAATCTTGTACAAAAGCGAAAGAGAAAAATGTGATCTGTAACATATTAATTTATATTTCATTAATAAATTTTGTTGAAATAATAAAATTCTTGTTGACATTTAATACTCAAACATGCATAATGCGAAATACTTAATAAAGTAAAACTAAAATTTGATTTGAATCAGTTTATTTTTAAAGGAGTGTGCAATAATGGATTTTGTTGATCGTATTCATGAACTTTCAACGAGAATTTCAAAAAATATTGAAAATATTAAAACAGAAGAAGCCACAAAAACCGCCTTAATAATGCCTTTTATAAATGCTTTAGGTTATGACGTGTTCAACCCTAGCGAAGTTGTACCTGAATTTACTTCGGATGTCGGTACAAAAAAAGGTGAAAAGGTCGATTATGCAATATTCAAAGATGACAAACCTATTATGCTGATTGAATGCAAATGTTGTGAAAATGATTTAAACATTGAACATGCATCGCAATTATTCAGATATTTTCAAGTCACAGAGACTCGATTTGGAGTTTTAACTAATGGAGTCATTTATCGTTTCTATTCAGATATTGAAAAATCAAATATTATGGATTCAAAACCTTTTTTCGAAATCAATGTTCTTGATCTTAATGAATCCCAAATTGAAGAGTTGAAAAAATTTACAAAATCCTCATTCGATCTTGATAATATATTAACTACTGCCAGTGAATTAAAATATACTAAAGAAATTAAACGAATTTTATCTGAACAGTTAAGTAATCCATCAGAAGAATTTGTTAAATTATTTGCTAAACAAGTATATTCAGGATTAATAACAAAAAACGTAAAAGAACAGTTTGCAAATATAACAAAAAGCGCATTTCTTCAATTTATTAACGAGAAAATAAACGATCGTTTAAAATCAGCTTTAAAAGAAGAAACTTTAGAAACTTCTGAAGAAAAAGAAGAAATTCAACCAGAGTCTAAGGCAGATGGTAAACAGGATAGTAAAATCATTACAACAGAAGAAGAAATAGAAGGTTATCATATCGTTAAAGCAATTTTATCTGAAATAATTGATCCTACGAGGGTTGCAATTCGTGATACAATATATTATTGTGGCATAATACTTGATGACAATAATAGAAAACCAATATGTAGATTATATTTTAACACAAAACAAAAATGCTTAGGTTTTTTTGATGAAAATAAGAACGAAGAAAAAATTGCAATTGATAATATAAATGATATTTATAAATATTCTGAAAGATTGAAACAAACAATTTTGTATTATAACAAATAAAAAATACGTTTTTTCAATAGAATATTATATGTTAGCGATAATATTGTATCACTTATCTTCTCAATCCACTAAAACCCAGATTCTTCATCCACATTTATGTCGACACGTGACGAAAACCCATGTTTTCAGACGAAATCTGTCGACTACATGGAACCATCTGACGACAACTTTTCTGCTGAGTTTTTTGGCATATGTCACGTTTTGTCACGATAGACAGGTTTTTGTTCCGTTCTGTCACGTTTCTGCCACCTTCTGTCACGGTTGCTTAATCATGGATTATCCAAACAGACACTTTACAATAAGGGCTTTATAGAACCGTGGTGAAAAAGCTGGTTTTGGGATTGCAAAAAGAAATCCCCCTGTCACTTCCGCTGCGATGTTACGCATCTCAGCGATCAGTGACATCCCCCTTTTTAAGGGGGGATTGAGGGGGGATCTTTCTTTGTATGTTTTTCACCCGGCTTATAGAATAAAAATAAATTTTCGGTAACTGACCCCATAAAAAGAGCGCGCTCGCGTGACGCTAATAATATAATTATTTACACTTATTAAGTCAAGTAAAAAATGAATTATTTTTTAGTTTGTTTCTCCAAAACTCATTCTTTGAACTCCTGTTTTTCCAAAACGAATCAGGTATAAACTGGTTTAGCGTTAATAAATAATTTCTTGACATAACCATATATATGGATTATTATAGCTATAATAATCAACATAATTATGGGGGTAATTTATGCGTACAATACAAATGACTTTGGATGACGATCTAGTCAAATCCGTTGACAAGGTCGTAGAAGAATTGAAAACGACACGTTCGGCATTCACACGTACTGCCCTGCGGGAAGCTTTGGATAGACTGGAAGTAAGGCGACTCGAAGAACTACACCGTAAAGGTTATGAGGCGCATCCGGTTGCGAAGGATGAGTTCAGTGTCTGGGAAAACGAGCAGGACTGGGGTGATACATGAAGCATGGAGAGATACGGTGGTACACATTTAAGACCCCCGATAAAAGACGACCTGTTGTTATCCTTACGCGGGATACAATTTTAGAATACCTTGGCGAAGTTACCGTAGCACCGGTTACTTCAACTATCAGAAATATCCCGAGCGAGGTTTTTTTATCGATGAATGACGGTATGATAAAAGATTGTGTAATTAATTGCGACCATATTCAGACAGTATCAAAAGAGAAAATAGGTTCATTGATCACATCTCTTTCAACAGAAAAAACAATCGAACTTCGGGAAGCAATAGCTTTTGCGCTCAATATTTAATGGAATAATAAGTGTTCGAATCAGTTCGTATCATCTTTGTCACTGCTTTTAATCGAAGAATTCTCCAATACTTTCATCGAGTCAATACATCACTGCATTCTAAACTCAAACTTTCGTGCGTTCCCGCCTACCTATTCAGCAATCCGAATTTATCCGCAAGGATTGTCAGAACAAATGAAATAATCAGAGCAATGAGCGGCGCTATAATCCAAATTGTCAGCATTTTTTTAACCGAGGTCTGGCGGATGGTATTTTTCCACCCGGTTTTGGTTATTCCGAGCGCGATGATTGCCGCTGTGTTCATCTGCACCAAAGATGTTGGAATACCCCGTGTCACCGAAGCTAAAAGTAACAGTGTGGCGGTAATGCATGAAACCAGCGTAGCGCCAAGAGGGCCGAAACCGACAATTTCCTTGCCGGTAGTCTCCACGACTCTGTGTCCGAAAATCGAACTGCCGATACCGAAACACGGTGCGATAATCAATGTGGAAATAAGCATAATTAACAGAAAATTGGCATCATTCGGCGCTACATGAAGCTCATTGGAAATCATGGAAGCAATCGGACCGGCTGCATTGGCGACATTATTCGAGCCGATCGCAAATGCGACATATAATGAGGCGAGTATTACGAGAAATTTCAATCCCGGATGAAGTGCGATCTGATTGAAATTTATCAGGCTGTTTCTTTTCAGTGGCCCGTAAATGAACTTCCCGATAACATACGTTATTACAAATGAAATAACCGGTAAAATGAACCATGCAGGAATGATTTCGAACACAAGTTTATCTGTCTTCAATATGTCAAAATATACTGCCGGGCCGATCAGTGCGAAGATAGTCGACTGACTTGTCGACTGGGGAATTTTCATCAGATTGGCCATCAGCAGCGACAATGCCACGGATAACAATATTATTGCGGTCAGCGTTATTCCCATCACTTCACCGGGCAGGATTCCTTTGCCGATGGTCAGGGAGACTTTTTTACCAGCGAGGAGAGCGCCGAAAAACACGGCAATACCGAAAAGGCCGGGGATTTTATCCTTGCGGATCAGATCTGCCCCGTAGGAGGCCGAAAATGATGGCGCTGTGCCGCTGCCGCCCATATTAACAGCCAAAAACATGGCACAGAGAAAGGGTAATAGAAGCATGGAAAATATTGGAGAAATCATGACAATTCTTTTTTCATTATAACCTACATTTTTTATCAAATAACATGCTGTATTAAGCAAAAATATAATTTACGTTAAAAGATGTTATAATGTCAACTGTCTACTGCGCTGGCGATCCCCCATTTTTTCGGAAATACGTAGGAATAAGAAAATAACCAGCAACAGTGCTGACGATAAAGATATTTAGGCAGGCACAGAGAGGCACAAAGGCAGAAGGGAAAAACAGGGACAAGGGAATGTGTAGGGGCAACCACAGGGGGTAGCCCTTACATATAAACAAAAATATCCGAACACGATTTTCAGGATAAAAAAAGATTTTCAAGATTGAAAACGGAGGAAGTCAGCGGACGAATCGCGTCGTAGCAGTCATTTTTACGAAGACGTATCATGATCATCTTTATAATCATGCGAATTATGTTCAGACAGTTTTTTCTTATTCGACCAAATTTCAAAAAAAAACGGGGATCACCAGGATATGTCAAGCTTGCTTTTTCCATATAAGCCTGTTATATTTCATAAATAAAGTTTTAATACATATATTGGTCGTGCTAGACGGGGAGTTAGCGGTGCCCTGTAACCCGCAATCCGCTAAAGCGGGGTTTAATTCCCGAACGAGACCACGGTATTTTTCTGCTGAAGTAATGCAGCAGGCGTTGAAGGTCAGGACCTGCGCAACGGAAGGTTTCTAAACCCCGTCAGGATCGGAAGATAGCAGCGGTAGGAATTATCTTGTGTGTGCCGCAGGACAACTTGATCGGAGTCCGGTGTATTATGGATCATTGGAATATCGGGCCGAGGACGGGTGCACGACCTTACAATCATAATAAAGATAAATATATTTCGTCAGAATCATGGAATAACGACTGAAAATAATAACCTGGTTGTAATAAACCGGGAAAAAGTATAATAGTTATAAAAGCTTATATTTATTCTGTAATTCTGCCGGAATTTTAAATTTTGGAATTAGCGCCTGCTATGTCCTACATCGTAACCGCTCGAAAATGGCGGCCTCAGTTTTTCCGAGATGTTATTTCCCAGCACCATGTTACCGAAACGCTTAAGAATGCAATAAAAAGCGGGCGTGTCGGTCACGCGTATCTTTTCAGTGGTCCAAGGGGTGTCGGGAAAACTACCGTTGCCCGCATATTTGCGAAGGCCCTTAATTGTGTAAATGGCCCGGCCGAGGAACCGTGTAATGTATGTGAAAACTGCAAAAGCATACAATCCGGTTCGTCGCTGGATGTACAAGAGCAGGACGGGGCATCGAACAATAAGGTTGAAGATGTACGGAATCTCATTGCCAATATCGGTTATCATGCAAGCCATTGCCGGTATAAGATGTATATTATAGATGAAGTTCACATGCTTTCCGATTCGGCGTTCAATGCACTTTTGAAAACGCTCGAGGAACCACCGCCTAATGTCATTTTTGTTTTTGCCACGACCGAACCGCAAAAAATACCCGTTACGGTATTGTCGCGGTGTCAGCGCTTTGATTTTCATAGGTTGTCGGTTCATGATATAGCCGGGAAAATGAAAAAAATTGCTGATGCTGAAGACCTGGTTGTTGATGATTCGGCTCTTTTGCTGATAGCGAGACGTGCAACAGGCGCTATGCGCGATGCCGAAAGCATCCTGGAACAGCTCAGAGCTTCGAGGGGTTCCGGCATAACCGTTGCCGATGTTAACGAGGTGCTCGGTATAGCGGACCGCGAAGTATTTTTCAATATAATCGAAAAATGCCACAGTCACGATACCCGCGGCATACTCGAAGTCTTTACAACCTATTATGATGAGGGTGGTGATTTAAAGGAGTTTGCCGAAGGATTACTCGGCCATCTGCGTGATCTTCTGTATTCTCGTTTTGAGGAAGGGCTCGATCAGGTCATGGTATCCGATGATATGCGATCCCGGATCAAAGAGCAGTCGGATTGGTTCCAGCAAAGCGATATTATCAGGATGATTCAGACGATAACCGACGTCGAAACATCACTTGCATATGCGGTTATGCCGGTTCTGCGGATTGAAACGGCCCTTGCGCGAATGTCACTTATGGAAACGACAGTCCAGTTGAAAAGCCTTTTCGACCAATTGGGAGGAAAAGCCGTATTGAATCAGACAGCAGAAACACAGCAGAATTCATCGGTTTCTGTTTCTACAGAATCCGACGTATCTTATGAGCGGGAAATCGCGGAAATTGAGCAAAACATGGTATATATCGATGAAAGCGATGATTCCGGAGATGAGGCACTGGAATGTCTGAATATTGATTCCGACATCGAATCAATTACCGCTTCCTGGCAACTGATTACCGATCGTGTCGGATCGGTGAAACCGGGAATAGGTCCTTCGCTTACGGTTGGAAAGCCCGAATCTTTCGAGCATGGTAAACTTACGTTGAGTTTCGGTTCGGAACAGGAATTTCATAAAAAAGCGGTTGAATCGAATCTAAATATGCTGGAAGAAATTATCGGTGCATTCATCGGATTGAAGGTAACCATAAAATGTTTCATGCGTCATACGGGAGTCGAAAAAAAAAAGACTGAGGTTGAAGATATTATAAATCGTGAGCCTATTATTGAAGAGATATTGAAACGTTTTGACGGTGAAATAAACGGTTTATGGGGAGAAAAAAATGGCTAAAGGTTTCGGCGGCGGCATGGGTAATATGATGAAACAAGCCCAGAAACTTCAACAGCAGATGCTCGAGATTCAGGAAGAACTCAGCAAAAAAACGGTAGAAGGTTCTGCTGGTGGAGGAATGGTAAAAGTAATAGCGAACGGACAACAGGATATTCTTGAAATCAAAATCGATCCTGAAGTTGTCGATCCTGATGATATTGAACTGCTTGAGGATTTAATAGTTGCGGCTGTCGCAAATGCCCGTGAAAACTCAAAACAGATGATGGAGAGCGAAATGGGTAAAATTCTACCGGCAGGCCTGGGCGGTTTGAATATTCCGGGATTTGGGAAATAACATGTCCAAACAGGGCGTTTTTGATACTTTGGTAAATAAACTGGCCGATTTGCCTGGGATAGGTAAAAAGACCGCACAAAGGCTTGCGTTTCATTTAATGAAAGTAAGCGATGATGAAGCTCTCGGTCTTGCGCGGGCGATTCAGGATGTGAAGACCAGGGTAACCCATTGTTCACGCTGTTTTAATCTGACCGAAACGGACCCTTGTGAGATTTGTTCCGATGTACGGCGTGACCATACTCTTATCTGTGTTGTCGAGAATCCGTCCGATGTCAATGCTCTGGAAAAAGCCGAGGTCTATCATGGAGTGTATCATGTACTTGGCGGGTCGCTGTCGCCACTCGATAATATCGGCCCTGATGATATTCGGATCCGTGAACTTGAAAAAAGGCTCGATGGTTCTATAAAAGAA
>JAFGMP010000113.1 GCA_016927495.1 Candidatus Latescibacterota bacterium
AACGATAAAATTGCCCGGTTCTTTGATCATGAAAATGTGCTGTATGCCAAGGCATAGTTTGATACATATTTAATTGCCGGAATAATATTATGCTTTTGAGAGACTTTTATTTCACAAGCGTCATGCTGCCCGTTTGTACGTTTTCACCCATCCTGAGTCTCGTCAGATACATTCCTGCAGAAACCGCCAGTCCGCTTTCGTTACGGCCATCCCACACAACCGAATGAACACCACCGCTCATGGTTCCCGATATAAGCTCCCGGACTTTCTGCCCGGTCATATTATATATAATGAGATCGGTGAATCCCGTTTCGGGAAGCGAAAACTCGATGGTTGTCGAGGGATTGAACGGATTGGGGTAGTTGCCGTACAAGACAAAATCGGAGGGAGTGTCTGCATCAACAGCCGTCTGAATATACTGGTTTAACGAAGACGGATCAAAAACCATGATGTAGATATAGCTTCCAAACTCTCCATTTACAACACCTACATCATAAAGTGCGTAACATAAGCATGTACCGTCGGGAGAAAATCTTGCCGTTGTGGATTTGACGTTGTCTTCGAGGGGTAACAAAGGATACGATATACCCGTTTCAACAGATAACACGCAAATCTTTTTCAGGCTCGATGTTATGAAACTATCGATTATTTCCCCGTTTTCATCATAGAACGTCTCTTGTCTCTCACCCACGGTACCGTCAAATACAATATATTTATCATCTTGCGAACAATCGGGGTTACCGCGTTCTGTTATTAATGTGCGGATTTCATCGAACGATATCTGTTCGGATTCTCCGCCGGAAACCGGTACTCGGTAAAACTGATCAACTTTCTGAAAAATAACATAATTACTGTCGGCACTGAAACAATACTCCCAGGGCGGAGTAAATTTGAGACCAGCGAGATTCCATTCATCTCCGGTAGTAAGCTCACGAATTTGAAAGTCACCGTTTTTAGTATTCCGATAAGAAAAATATCGCCCGTCTCGGCTGAATTGAGGTGCTATTGCATCATACTGTACTATTCTCCACTCTTTGGTTTCCACATTAACAGCAATGATAACATTAATCGAACCCGAGGTGCTTTCACCTAACAAATTACCTTCTTTATCTGTTTCTAACTTAATTTTTGTACCACGTTCTTCGTCTATGAGATTTGTTTCAAAACAAATTTCGGTACCATCAGGTGAATAACATAAATGGTCAATTGCTCCGTTTAGATCTAAATAATATCCCTCATATTCGTACGTCCTTTGTTCATTGAATATTACTTCAGGTGCACCGCCTTTTGCAGGAACAGTTGCAATATAACCGGGTATGGCATATGAATCGTATGCGACAAATGCAATCGTTGAACCGTCAGGAGACCACACCGCTTCAGTTTGATGTTCTGTTGCTTTTACAGCATAATATTCTCTCCATTCGGCTGAGAGTTGTTCTCCTAATGCCGGTTCTTCCGTGTCGGGTTTGAGAGACTCCGAATATTCATAATCCGGAGTAATCAGTTTTCTGCCGAAAACCGGATTTTCTTCTGCAAACACCGGCATAGTCATCATAATACTGAATAGAACTGCTGCAATTATTTTAGTCATTTTCATTGTAAATTCCTTTTTTGTGATATATTTTTTACGAGCAAACTCCACAAGCCACGCAAAAATCTACCCCGGTAAACTTAATAAGGCGAATGAATTTTGTCTGGTTTTTTTGAATAGTTATTTTACCAGCATCATACTGCCTGTCTGAACGTTTTCTCCCATTCTGAGTCTCGTGAGATACATTCCCGCAGATACAGTAATTCCGCTGTCATCACGTCCATCCCAGACAACCGAATGTTTACCGGCAGACATGGTTCCCGACATAAGCTCACGGACTTTCTGCCCGGTCATGTTAAAGATAACCAAATCGGTGAATCCGGTTTCGGGAAGTGAAAACTCGATAGTAGTCGTCGGATTGAACGGATTGGGGTAGTTGCCTGTCAGTGCAAAACCATCGGGTGTTTCATCTTCGACATTGACCTGAATTTCCGGCTCTGCATACTCGAAATCTAAAATGCGCAGTTCCGTATGACTGTCATCCATAAACAAATAACATATTTGTGTACCGTCGGGTGACCAGCTTCCGTAGAAGTTCCAATAAGGGCAATCGGGAAGCAGCACAATTATGTCTTCATATTCCACACTATAGACACACAGTTGAGCAAATTGTTTCGGATATGGCCCATTATTTGTGCCTGGATAACTGCCATCAGCGTACCAATTCGAGTATAAAATCCATTTCCCGTCAGGTGAATATCTCGGGTACCACGGTGATCCTTCCGATATGAGTTTCTGAGGTTCACTGCCGTCAAGGGGAATTTTGTAGACAGCCCATGCATTATTATCTTTTTCCCATTCCTTTTCAAACAAAGTTGTGAGAAATGATGTATTATCATGGCTAAAACATGAATTCCCAAAATCGAATTGCGGCCATTTGTCTTCCGAAAAGGTAAGATCAAAAACTTTATTATTTCTGTTATAGTCCAGAACTTTAAATGAAAATTCATCCTGATAGTCTATAGTGGGAATACCTGTCATATCAATATAGACCAGATACTGCCCGTCATCGCTCCAGAAACCCAGGTGAGAATTTTTCTCGACAATGACTGTACGGTCACCGGTTTCGATATTTACACTTTCGATAGTAAATTCCTGTCTTAGTCCATCCTTCTCAAACAGGTTCAGTGATTTTGAATAGGTAACCTCGCTGCTGTCATAAGAGAAATTCGGCCAGGAAAATCCTTCCTGGTAATCACCACCGTAAATTGCGTTTGTAAGATTTTTAGGGACTCCCCCCTGCGGTGACACAATCCAGATGTCTCTCTGGCTATCCAAAACTTCATTGTCATAAACAACCTCGGGTTTTTCTGTTGATGCCGAAAATGTTATCCATTTCCCGTCCGGAGACCAGTCAGGCGCCGAAATGGATTTAAAGGTTTTTCCCCCCAGTGATACAACTGTACCATAGTTTGTATCGGCAAAAACCGAACCGTTTAAACCGGATATGATGACAGCTAACAAAATCATTGTCAAGATTGAATATTTCATGTGCCACCTCCTTTATAAAACTGATTTCTAAATTTTACTTATTATTTTACCAGCATCATTCTGCCTGATGTAACGGTATCACCCATCCTTAGTTGAGTTATATACATTCCCGCCGAAACCGGTAATCCACTGTCATCATGGCCATCCCAGACTACCGAGTGTACGCCGGCGCTCATACTTTGTGAAACAAGCTCACGGACTTTCTGCCCGATCATATTATAAATAAAGAGATCGGTGAAACCGGCTTCGGGCAGCGAAAACTCTATCGTTGTCGAGGGATTAAACGGATTTGGGTAGTTGCCTGTCAGTGCAAAGCCGTCAGGGATTTTTTCTTCAACACGTACCTGTATGTCTTCAGATTCGGACGCATACTCGAAATCTTTGATATA
>JAFGMP010000114.1 GCA_016927495.1 Candidatus Latescibacterota bacterium
ACAAAAGTTATGTCCACTACACCCGAACCATGTCCGTAACTCGCTGATTTTAAAGATGTTTTTTCTTAATGGTGTAGAAAATGGGCTAAAGAAAAAAGAATCCTGAAGCGATATGGGAAGATATTCGGTATATGGGCTAAAACCGGTTTCTGGGTGTAAGTCCGGGTCGTTGGCCTGGTTGCGGTTCGGTCGCAATATTCAAAAGCGGGAGAAACCACAAAGTATGTCAAACGCCAGACTCATAAAAAGCCTGTTCTTCTTTGTATCGATTGCAGTATGCGTTCATGCGAAAAAAGACTCACCACCGGTTATGTATTCGAACGAACAGTACAGGTTCTCGGTTACCTTTCCACCGAAGACCAGAGTATACGAAAATCATTCCGATGTCATCGATGCAATTGTATCAGACAGAAAGCAGAAACTGAAATTAATGGTGAAAATTATTATCAAGCCATTACAGGGAGTTGCTTCATGGAGAGAATACGCGGAAATGCAGAAAAAATCCATCGAGATGTTTTCGAAAGATATAAGTATAAACGAGACTGATGAATTTACATTGAAAAATGACAGCTGTCTATATTACGATGCTTCACATACTATGGGGAATAACAGGTTACGATCCGTCTGGTATACCGTTAAAGGCGATGAGTATGTATATCTGATCACCTATATGGGTGACGATACATCGTTTGAAAAAGATTCCGCGGTTATAAAATCGATACTTGCTAGTTTTGCTTTAACAGGCACCAACGAATAAGCCCGGTGAGACCGCGTCTTCTTTTCACCACCTTGTTCAGGTGCCATCACACCATTTATCCCTCTGCGCGTTATCGCCCCCTCCACAGGTTCCCCCGTATAGGGCACCTTCCTGAAAAGGGAGTATTCTGATTTTTGTGAAACGAAGGGTGCCGAACACTATGAGTGATATGCCGAGCGAGCGAAGCAAGGTGTCGAGCGTGCAGAACGAAGTCGCGGCTGCGCAGAACGAGGTGCCAAGCGCGTAAAACGCTGATTTATAGGTAAATCTGGAAAATACCTAAAGAACACCATTTCTATTTCTGGGTGGGTCGCCACCCAGACCCCGACCCGGAGGTGTTCAAGCAGCAAACACCTCCGGGGCCACCGTGCCGCCCCGCACAAGTGGCTAATCGCTACAGCTACGGGTGTGCGCTGAACTCGGCCTTGGCCTTTCGGGCCAAAAAGACGGCCTCAGACAGAACGCGCACCCTGATCCTACGCTTTCGCGGCCGCTTGTGAAGGGGGAAAGACGGATTTCTCCGTTGCTTCTATGTTCGCATTTTCAGATTACGGTAAATTTGAAAGCCACTCAAGTGGCGGAGAAATGTAGTGCTCTTGCGATATCAGTGGAGCTCACTCCGGAAGGGGGATCAGAGCCCCGTCTGTCTGAGCCTCGGTGGCTTTTTACCGGGGCGAGTTTAGGGGCTTCCGACTGGAGGAGTGACAGCGGAACGTAAATCGCCAAAGCGGTACAATAAAAACGGTGCCCTGCACCGGACTCCCTACGCTTAAATTAACGTAGTGTAAAAAAGCATTTTGGTTCCTTTGTTGCTTAGGACAAAGGAACCCGCCTGCCGGGGCGGGACCCGGCGAAAAGAAATAAAGTAATGGAGTTATCATTGCGCTCGAAACGAAATGATATAGATCCATCCTCACCAAATGGCTTGCGATTCATCCGGAAGCGGAAATGCAGAAAACGAAATAAAATCCCATAAATCATCAAAAAAATACTCCTATTATAAAGAGTACCCTGCACAACGCAAATCGCGCAGGGTCCCCCTCAAACGAAAGACGAAAAAAAAACCGGCAGGGAAGTGGGTGAGGGGTACCTGCGAGAGCGGGGTAAAAAGTGCAGTTGTTTTGTGGAGCTACCGGAGTGTTTTTGCTCTCGGTAACATTGCTTTTACCAAAAGTGGAATTTAGTTTGTTTAGGTAGTCCGTTTTGACGACCGGCAGGAAATCATATTACTGCAGTTTAAGGTAATTCCTTTATAACAATCAAAAATATGAGGCTATCAATGGCAATGAGATATGGACTTGTTATTACATTACTGTTAGTCAGTGTTTCATACCCGGAAATACCATACACACCGCGCAAGTCCATTGAACTGGGAGGAGATTTAAGTTTTACAGTATATGATGTCAACGTTACGGACCATCCGTCTACAAGTCTGTATTTTCACCCTGTCATGAATTATTACTTTCTGGACTGGCTGTATTCAGGTCTTATGTTCTATTTTGACCGGGAAGTGGACTATCAAGGCGTCAATGCGAGGTGGGAATATATTGCCTTTAATGAATACGGAATAGGGACAAATGTCGGATTTTTATTGGATTTACATATTTTCGTTCTACTGGGTGCAGAGCTGGGAGCTACCTTTGAATTTGACAGATTCAGTATATTAGATGAGCATAAAACAGTTATTGATACAGAGGGTGAATTTGATGGAATCGGATTTCCTCTTACTGCCCTTCTGAAAATACCGGTAGCCAGGAATTTTCAGGTCAATCTGCGTACGACACTCTTCGTAGGTGCTTTGACTAATGACAATAATGAATTCACTTTCAGCATCGGATTTACGGGAAATATCCTGAGTGATCGGAAATAACTGGGCTTTATACATTTCGGAGGGGTGCAAATGTTCGCCCTGGACGTGATATAGAGCCTAAAAATTGGACACGCGGTTGACCCCCGTAGCATTCTTCATTTCTCCAGAACTCAGGAGCGGGCACTCCGCCCCTGCGCAACGCAAATCGCGCAGGGAACCCCTCATGCGAAAGAGGAAAAAAATATCCCGGCAGGGAAGTGGGTGAGGGGTACCTGCGAGAGCGGGGTTAAAAGTGCAGTTGTTTTGTGGAGATACCGGAGTGTTTTTGCTGTCGGTAACATTGATTTTACCGGGAGTGGAATTTAGTTTGTATAGGTAGTCCGTTTTGCCGGTGATAAATAGCAATAAATTGTCAGTAGTGTCCGGTTGTTGAAATAAATAATCGATGTAACTTAATATATAACATTGATTTAACTATGATTAAATTATTTTTCGATTTGAAATTGCTTCACGTATTTTCCCCTCTTTGTTTCGGTATTAATCGATCAGGAGAGGGAAATGAACAACGGAAGAAGCATTTTTTCCCAAATCATGGATTTCTTACCCCTTTACGAATTGAAGAAATGTATCCGCCGTTATCGAGGCGATTACAAGGTCCAATCGTTTACTTGTTTAAATCAATTTTACACGATGGCATTCGCGCAATTAACCTATCGAGAAAGTCTCAGGGACATCGAGGCATGTTTAAATGCGCTCCAATCAAAACTATACCATCTGGGTATTCGATCAAAAATATCCAAAAGTACTTTGGCGGATGCCAACAATTCTCGCGACTGGCGAATATATGCCGATTTTGCACAAGTGCTAATAAACATCGCTCGTCCGCTCTATTCGCAGGAAGATATCGGTCTGGAAATAGACGAGATGGTATATGCTCTCGATTCTACAACCATCGATCTATGTCTTACACTGTTTCCGTGGGCAAAATTCCGTCGCCGCAAAGCAGCTGTAAAAATGCATACTCTTATCGATATACATGGCTCGATACCTGTTTTCATACACATCTCCGATGGGAAAATGCACGATGTCAATATACTCGATATACTGGAAATCGAAGCAGGTTCAATTTATCTGGTAGATCGAGGTTATATCGATTTCGACCGTTTGTACAATATCAACAAAAGCAATGCATTCTTCATCTCGCTGGCGAAGTCAAACATGAAGTTCCGGCGGATTTACTCTCATCAGTCCGATATTTCAAATGGCATTCATTCGGATCAGTCCATAGCACTTACCGTTCAAAAGTCACGCAAGGAGTACCCGGAAAAACTGCGACGTATCCATTTTTACGATGTCGAACACAAAAACCACCTTTACTTTCTTACCAACAATTTCAATTTTACCTCTGGAACCATTGCCAAACTATACAAATGCCGATGGCAGGTGGAATTGTTTTTCAAATGGATAAAGCAGCACCTCCGAATCAAGGCTTTCTATGGAACTTCGGAAAATGCGGTGAAATCACAAATCTGGATCGCAATAAGCATATATGTGCTCTTGGCTATAATCAAGAAAAGGTTGAACAGTGAAATGAGCCTTTACACAATTTTACAGGTGGCAAGTGTTTCATTATTTGAAAAAATCCCCATAAATGAGGCTTTTTCTGTACAGGACATTAGAGAATTAACAGAGAGTAATTGTATCCAATTGAATTTATTCGACTTATAACCGGACACTACTGATAAATTGTATATAGGTACATGTAGGTTGGCTCCTATTCAAAAATGAAATGTTTTGAAGCTTTAATAGGTTGCTCATGAAATAATTCCAATGCAGTTTCTCATACATTCAGCTTAATGGTAACACTATGCCAAGGAAAAAATATTGTGCAGACCCTTCAAATGAATTCTTACTGCTTTTCAATAACACGGAACTGTAATTCTATATAGGTTGATTGCACTTAGGAGCAATGCAATGGATACATTATTCTGGATAAAAGTGGGAATAGGATTTATCAGTGATGTGTTGTCAAATATAGTGTTCTGGGCGGCATTGGGACTGGTTACGAACGTTTTTATCCTGAGAAAAGCCAGAGTGAAATTTTTAATATTTTTCGGGACGAATAAAAATAAGCATTATACCGTGTTTCTGTCGAACCTTTGGGATCCTTCATCGACCGTTGAAGAAGATGTGGAAAATGCGAAAATTATATCCGGCTTTGAATTCCAGATTACAAAAATGATGGGTAATCTTTTTGGGACCAGTAGTTACAGCTTGCCGGAGGTTGTTCAAGGTTTCGTAGATTCCTTCTGGGTAGGAAAAAACATAAAATTGTTTTTAAAGGTTTCTCCGGTTAAAAAGGAAAAAGTATCAAAAGCAACTTTTTCAAACAGTATGATAATTGTCGGAAGTACGATTAAAAATAGTTTACGAAGATATATGCTTGAGAATAACATGCTGAAAGTAATTATCGATGGTGAACACTCCAGTGAACCACAAGATATAAATAAAAATAATCTTCATCCGGAATTCACTGTACTCTCCGGGCACGAAAAAGGAAAAATACCCAAAAAAGATGATTGTTCACGAATAGGGTTGATAGAGAAACATGTCTATAATGACGAAGAGGAAATCGTGATTTTTCTGTGTGTCGGAATTGACGGTAAAGCAACATTGGCTACTGTTGAGTACCTGGTAAACAATTGGCGCGATTTAAATAGACGGCATAAAAACAATTCTTTTTCAAGGCTGCTTTGGTTTCCGGAATGTGACAATAGTGAATGTTTGGAAGCAAGACCCACACGGATAAGAGATCTTGTTAATTGATTGTATTTGTTTTCAATAGTAATAGAATTTAGTTTGTATAGGTGGCAGTTTTGACGATGGTGTAATATTTACAATATGAAGAATATGCCCGCATCTACGTGAAAATATTCAGGAGATGAATAGCTATATACATTCATAACCGCTCCCGGATAATTGAAAGAATAACTTCCCTATGAAGCGATACGGTAAATGTATAGTAATTCTGATTATCCATCTGATCCCATTTTACACTTTTCCCCAGTCGACACAAAAAGATTCGTCATATTCTCCTCTGTATTCGACGGCAACCGATGTAAACGATTCATCGTTTTATTACCGGGTGGGCGGGGGTGCCAGCGGTGGAGAAACCGAGGGTATACACCTTTTTGAAACGTACAAAAAGGGATTACACTATCATGTGTTCTCGATGAGTGGAGACGAAGTATTGTCGGCAACCAGAATGAAGAAAGAATCTCCTGAAGGTTGCAGCAGCGATGATGAAAGAACCTCCTGGCTTTTACAGCCGGATACCATTTACGAACCGGACCAGCTGCAGGTTATTTACGATGTATTCAGCTGTCTTGTTGTAGGCACAAAAAATGCCGCGAGGTTCAACAGCCCGAAACTGGTGGATATCACTGATGATATGAAAATCAGATGCAAAAAAGTTCTGGGAATAACCGATTCCGTTGAAATTGAACCGATAGAATACTATTCCGCGGGAAGGAATGAGAAATTATCAAGAATTCTTTTGAAAATCCCAACCGGATACGGTGCGACGCTGGCGATTGTCGATGTAACAGATAAAAAATATCATGTCGTTTTCAGAAAACAGGTTGATGGCGAATGTCGTGCAAGTTTCACCAGTCAGGCGGATCTGGATCAGGATGGTATCGGTGAGACATTTTCCATGGGTTTCTGTGATTACGGTGGAAATTGGATGCTGACATTTAAAAACAGCAGGTGGATTCTCTGGATGGAAGAGTATCAACCGGGGGCATGTTGAGAAGTAGGATCTGGAAGGTGGCCGAAAGAGGAATAACTTAACGGATGTAGCCATTGTCTGGTTTTTGTAAAAAGAATAAACTGTTTTGCCATTTTATGAGGGTGTAAACAGGTTTGACCTAAGACCTGTTTGATATTTAATTCTTCGAAATAATGAAAGGATCTTATATGGCAATTTCTCAAAATAGATTATTAGCCTATACATTTTTAGCTGCGATTAACGACACAAAAAGACATGATGATTTATTAGAAATATTCATTCCGCTTATTAAGAGAGCTTTCAATGTTTTGTTTGAGAAGAGGATAGATAGTGGTTTGATTAAAGACCTTAAGGAAGCCGTTGATTCAATTTATGATTTACTGGAGTTATCCCATTTTTTATGCTCATAATGGCAACTCCATCTGAATATTATTATCGAATTCCTCTCGTATTGACTTGTAATACGCAGCTACAGACTTCAACGCCTCTCTGATTCCATCTGCCAGTATATACAATGTCATTTTTGCCTTATCATGATATATCGGTTTTCCCTGAATCAGTAATCGTGCCCTTGTTATTGCCGTCTGAGCGCTGTACCCGAATCGCTTTGTCAGCATGTTATTTGCGAAAAGAACAAATGCCACCACATTTTTAATCGATATCCAGTTCAAGCACCGGATATCTTCAAGGTTATAGGATGTTTTTACAAACCGTATCCACTCTTCACACTGCCAACGGGAACGGTAGATCTTGAAAATGCCTTTCAAATCGTACTCGTTTTTTAGTTGTATCGGGATGTTCGTCAACAGCATCATCGGTATCTTTCCAAACCCCTTTATCACAACAAGAGTAACTGGTGCATTGATACAGGGAAGAAATACCCGTCTTGCGCCGATACGAACATCTTTTTTCTTTCTCCATTTTCCGTTTTCCCAATGCTCCAGCGTTAATTTTAAGGGCGTTTTACAATGCTTTGCAAGGTCAAGAATTGAACGTTTCACCGAGATTACTTTCCCTGTACCATTTACCTCAAACAGCTTACGGTTATCTTTTGCACGTGTAACGAATTTGAGTTTGTTGGTGTGGAAAAACTGAAAGAAACGTTTGTTGTCAAAATAGCGATCCTGAGTATATACACCGTTGTCTCCGTGCGTAGTAAGAACACCTTTCAGCAGTTCAAGTGCTACGTCGGTGGATTTTTTTTCCGGTGTTGCCTTTTTACTGAAAAGGCTATTAGCAAGAACAGTTGGATTGTCATCTCCTCGCTGTGTCGCAGTGAGTACAATCTGATTATAGCCAAGCCCGATAGTACCCTTGTCGCCATCGCGAACAGATGTCAAGTACTCCATCTTCTCTGCATACGGTTTGGTTATATCAGAAAAATCCAGAGCGATGGTTGTATCTTCCGTGAAGTCTCTGGTGTACTCTGAAAGGGTTGCTTCTTCTAGCATTTCTGAGTAATCAGAGGCATTAAGTTGGTTGTATAAACGTTTCACCGTATGGCAAAGGTTCTGTGATTCATCTAATGCTCGTGAAATATTTGAAATCTTGCTGTCACCACTTTTGCATATTCCGAATATCATGTCAAAGAACAGTCGGGCTTGCGTTTTTTTCAGCTCAGGGAACTTTTTTGTAAGATACCTGTGCATTTGTTTTTTGATCCGGTGCCCGAATTGATTATTTTTACTCATGCGGAAATGTCTCCTTTCTTTTTGTTTCTTTTCCTACCAATACAATAAGAAATTATGAGACTTTCCGCAACTTATTTCACTTTTATTTTATGCCTACTGTAGTTTAGCATATTTTCGCACGTAGAAAGCGGTGAAATACTCCAGGATGTTATTTTGAATTTGCAAATACAAATAACAAAAGAGGAGTACTCACCATGAGTAAAATACTATCACTGCCGGAGAGTTTCATGCAACTTTCAGGAAAAATGCACGGGGTCTTCACGGAACCTTCATTTTTCTATTTTAGCGAGTTCATCAAGGGGATTCTTATCAGTTCCCGCAAGGCGGTAACAAAGTTCTACCTCCTCGGCGACCATGACAGGCATTTTACCGATTACCACCGTTTTCTCAACAACTATAAATGGGAACCGCAGAAACTGGCACTATCGATTTTGAAAACAGTTGTTAAGACCTTCAATATAGAGCAGCTGACCCTTGGGCTCGACGATACACTTATACCCAAGTACGGCAAAAAGATTTTCGGCCGGGCGCTGCATTTCGATCATGCAGCCAAGGTGAACTTTGCCTCGTTCATAAAGGGGCACAACTGGGTTACCATTGGAGTGCTTCAACA
>JAFGMP010000115.1 GCA_016927495.1 Candidatus Latescibacterota bacterium
CTTGCCGTCCGGCTAACAGTTCCCCCTGTCGGGCCTGTAGAGGACTTACACCTCCAAGTGAGTGCGCCCTGCCGGGCGCACTTAAAATAAAAGAGGCAACCGGAAAGATTGCCTCTAAATTACTGTCGACAGACATTTAAAATACATGATCACCAGTTAATTTTTTTCGCCCATTCCGCAAAAGATGTCGGTTGAATTCCGGATCTCTGCGAAATGCCCTCGATATCCGCCTCATAACCGACACGGTCGAACCATTCGTACATCAACGCAAAATCCTCACTGAATTTACGAACCTCTTCGATGGGTACCTGTACAAACTCAACTGTTTTACCTGCCACGCTGCTTATTATTCTCGCTGCCTCAGGCATAGTAAGAGCATCGCCCGCAATATCGATCTCACGTCCATTCAACTGTTCATGGTTTTCGAATGCCCAGCAACCGTACCTGCCGATATCCCCGACAGCAATCATCTGAAGCGCCGTTTCCGGTTTTATCCCGACATAAAGTTTACCATCATCGATACCGGGTTTAAACCACGGCGATATGAGGTTATCCATAAAAAACACAGGACGTATTATCGTATATGAGGGTATACCAAGACCCCGTATGGTTTCCTCGATGCGCCACTTGTTGTCAAAATGAGGAATTCCTGTGTTACGGTGGGCTGAACCTACAGAAGAATACACATAATGCTGAACTCCAGCTTCTTTGGCTATTTTGGCAATACGTTTACCCTGAATCTCTTCATTTTCAACACCGGCCTCCCATGTATTCTGAACAGCATAAACACCCCAGGCATCTTTTATCACTTTTCTGAGTGTTGCTGCATCATCCAGATCAGCCTGAACTAATTCCGCCCCGAGTTTTGCCAGAGTCTGAGCTTTTTCACTGTGCGTATTTCTTGTCATCGCTTTTATATGATAATCTTTCGCTAACAGTTCACGGGCTATTGCTCCACCCTGTTGTCCTGTTGCGCCTGTCACCAGAATGGTTTTTTTATTTGACATGACTATACTCCCATTTTTAAACTGTGAAAATTCTTAAAACTTAAATCAATAATTACATCGAAAAATAATAAAATCAACAAAGACCTAAAAAATAGCAATATG
Organism: Candidatus Latescibacterota bacterium; assembly: GCA_016927495.1. GTDB lineage: Bacteria > Latescibacterota > Latescibacteria > Latescibacterales > Latescibacteraceae > JAFGMP01. Next base: position 1,110 of record JAFGMP010000115.1, read on the forward strand.
ACTATTGTCTTATTTTATACGTTTTTTTCTTCAAAAAGAATCAAAAAAAGGGTACCGGATAAATCAAAACCGAGATAGAAGCACTGATATGATTTTGCGGTATAAATGTCAAAAAGTGAATAATAGTTTTTGCGGAAGTTGTCCGAATAGTTAAAAAAAGTTCGTGTGAAAAATCTGGTTAAATGTTAGGAAAAAAAGCGTAGGGGCAAAACTGTATCTTTGCCCCTGTTCGTTGTAGAGGCAATAATTTCGAATCTTCCTTATGAATAGTTAGGATAATCTTGTTTACAACAATGCTTACACATCTTCCGGCACTACATACGGATGACGGTAGTTTCGTGTCAGATAAGCGTTTGCCCGATCGTCATCAATGAAACGTTCGCTGTGAGTGTCAAAACGGAGTTCCCGGCCAAGGCGGTAAGATATATTTGCCAGATGGCTCAATGATGTCGATATATGTCCCACCAGTATATCAGCCGTCAAATCCGATACTGCTCTTGAACGAACAGCATCGATAAAATTCATACGGTGCATGATTCTGCTCGATGTGTGGGCGCCGGTTTCGGTGAAACCCTGGGGACCACCGATTCCCGCTTCCTCCGAAATCAACACAGCCTTCATGGACGGCCCCGGTTCGTCTTTTCTGCCGAGCCAGGTTGTAAAGCCGTTTATATCGAGGTGCATCCATCCTTCCGAACCATAAAAGAGGTTACCGATTTTAAGTTCATTCTCATTGTTGGTATAGAGACCCCGCACATCGAACTGAAGGATTTTCCCGTCCTCCCAGGTAAATGTGGCCGACTGAGTATTTGGCGTTTCCTGGTCGGAATCAAAAGCGAAATATCCACCCGAACTGTATATTTTTTCCGGTAATGTATGTTTATTCAACCCCCAGCGGGCTACGTCCATTTCATGCGGTCCCTGATTTCCGATATCTCCGCAGCCGTAATCCCAGAACCAGTGCCAGTTGTAATGAAACCTGTTTTCATTGAAGGATCGCAGAGGTGCCGGCCCAAGCCACAGATCGTAATGTACGCCATCAGGAACAGGACAGTCCTGTTTTCGCCCGATAGTTTCCCTCGGTTTGTAACAAAGACCGCGGGCTATATACACATCGCCTATTACACCGGAATGCAATAATCTGATAGCCTCCTGGACATGAGGGAAGCTTCGCTGCTGTGTCCCGGCGGCAACAATGCGATTATACTTACGGGCAGCTTCGACTGATTTTCTTCCCTCCCAAATATTATGTGAAACCGGTTTTTCAACATACACATCCTTACCGGCCTGACAGGCCCATATGGTCTGCAGCGCATGCCACTGTTCCGGTGTGGCAATTGAAACGGCGTCGATATCCTTATCATCCAGCACTCGGCGAAAATCGTATTCAAAATGCGGTTTATCAGCACCGATACTTTGCGCAAGTTTTTCA
>JAFGMP010000116.1 GCA_016927495.1 Candidatus Latescibacterota bacterium
CCGGAATCAATAAATTCCCAGGAGGAAGCATCAAATCCATTGTATTTGATACTGACAAAGTTTATATCATGGAAAATTTTCCACTCAACCTTGCCGCTGTCCATATCTTTAATGCGGTTTGCGGCAAGATTGGTTACCTCTATTTCAAGGCGATTTTCACCATCCTTTAAAGCATCGCCCAACACTATCGAAAAAGGAAAACACCAAACGGCTCCGATATAGGCGCCGTTCAGACTGACACGCGCGCTTTCACATACCCGGCCAAGATCGAGCCTCCAATTATCCGCATGTATCGACGGCTTGTGAAATTTTACCATATAGCGGGCTGTTCCGCCGAATATCCGGGCATCATGGTCTCCCAAATCTGTCCATGATGCAAGCCTCTCAGTGGTAAATCCTTCAGGCAGCTTCGGGCCGCCTTCGATAAATTCGACATTCCACTGCCCCTGAATCTCGATACCCTCTCCGGCTGGTGATATATATTCCCACTCGCTTTCAGAAACGAGTTCAGTATCGAAAGTTTGCAGAATACAGGATTGCCCCGGTTCGAGACAGCAATAAACCTGTGTTATACCACCCGAAACCTTGCGAACGGTCGCACGGCCATGCTTTTGGTTTAATGGATCATATAAAACAACCGACGATGCTCCCACACCGAGAGTAATCCAGTCGTCAAGTTTTTCACTGCTGAGGTTTGTCAGGAAGTAGTGATATCCCTTGTCATATGTACGTCTAATAAACTTTACATCATTATCGACTACCTGTTCACGTTGTATTCCGGCTTCCTGAAGCATGTCTTCCAGATTGTCACCTAAATAATAAATCCCTTTTCCGGCAATCGTCTTTCTTATCCCCTCTTTTAAATGTTTCGATTGTTTTATCGGTTCGATCAGCTTTGCAAACCGTGTGCGGTTATTGTTGATATTTGTCAGTCCGGGTATATCTTGCGGTATCGATCCGGTAAAAATAACGGTTGCGCCGTTTTTCGCCAGTCGCGTTAGTTCCGCAAGGGTCTGTACAGGCATATAACGGCAACCAGGGACAACAATTGCCCGATACACATTGCCACCTGACACAATACCATCCGGCGAAACTTTAATATGTTCAAGCATGCGGTCAGAAACATAATCGAAGGTATAACCGCGGCTCCACATGGTTTGAGCCGCTTTAAAAAACGGTGTTCCATACAACCATATGTTCGCATTATGCACCTGAAAGTGATGCAATCCGTCTTCGTCCGTCTCAGTACGCCATATATCATGTACAGGCCAGTACAGCAGAATATCGTTTGCCGGTTTCCCGCTTTGAAGAAATGACTGGCATCGAGCTATATATGCGTTAAGTTCGGGTAAATCTATCCAGAAAGTATTGGATTGAGCGAAATTCGTGGATGCATAAAAAAGCCAGCCAGGCCATGGCGCCTCTTTGGGTGAATACGCCAGGCCATGGAAAAAAACATGGTTGACACCGGAGACTAACAGCGCATCGATCTCAGGTTTGATCTGTGAAAGCGCAACCTTGAAATGCTCTCCAAGCCAGGTACATGACTCCGATGACACAAGCGGTTTACCGGTTACATGCGCTGCCGATGAAGCGAATTTCGACACAAGAATATCGGGTTTCCCAAAATGTTCGGGCATGTCGGGATCGATCCGTAGTCCCGGTATGGGGAAACCGCTCGAACCGAACGCCTCGGTTTCGGGGATATCGGCAGCGGCATACAGATCGAGGAGATTTCCGGGCGACCCATGTGACTGGCTGCGGGTAATGCTGCCTTTTCCGTGCGACCAATTCACCCAGGGGATTGTAAACTGTTCCAGAAGGAGGTCAGAGATTGTCTCGTTGTAATCGTGGCGAATACGGGCGGCAAGATCGGAGTCCCCTTTATTCAATAACTCAGGTAAAAAACCGTTAAGTCCGTATTTCCGTAACCGTATAAATTCCACCAGAAAATCATCGGTCCAGTTACTGCCGTACACCTCATAGGAATCATTGTAGAAAGCTCTGACCGAAAGAGAACCGACATATGGTTTGAAAGCCTCGTCAAACCTGTCAAGATAGCGGTATAACGATTCGAGAGAGAAATAATCCAGTACATTTCCCTCACCCCCCGGCGCTGCCCGTTTGACCTGCTGTCCCGTACCCTCCTGCATGACCGCATAGAGTGTCCATTCTCCACGGGGGACATCCCACTGGAGAACGCCGGCTTCTTTGTGTGCTTCACCCAATACATTCTGAAGTTCCCCACTCCGTGAAAAAGCCATGAGGGCTTGCGGCATTTTATGTTCCAACGAATGTGTAAAATGATCCCCACCTTTTTGTTCAAAGGTTTCGATACGAACTTTGGAGGCTGCATCTTCAGGACCGAGCTGAGGTCCACCGAACGGCCATCCCGTTCCTGTTGTCATATCCACGCCCATGTCAAGGCGCTTTGCTTCAGAAACAGTGAAAGCCAGCATCTCTATCCATTTTGGGCTCATATACGCTATATACCTGTCTTCGTACCCCTTTGCACCATAAATGGGAATGATATGCACACCTCCAATTCCGGCTTCGTAGTATTCCTCAAGATTCTTCGTAATGTTTGTAGAATCAACGGCGCTGCCCATCCACCACCAGTATGTCCAGGGTTTATTCTGATGAGTTATTTCCGGCAGTTTGAAACCGGCAGAAACCTGTTTTTCCGATTCGCATACCGTAAAAAGCACTGACATCATCAATACTGTAATGATTATAAAGATCAATAACGTATCGTTATAATTATTTTTTTTACACCGCATATTTCCCTTTCTGATTTTTTATTTTACATGGTCCGAATCATACAAACACCTTTCAACTCAAGTGCAAAACTTCCGTTGCTCACAATTATATATTTTGATTATTGATATCCTGTCTGACATTCTGAACGAAGTGAAGAATCTTGTTTTTTAGACTTTTCGTTTCACTCAGAGTGACAGTCGTAGAAATATCGCTACAATTCTTATTTATCTATATGTTTCACTTCTAAAATCGGTGTATTATCCGGTATTTGCAAATGAAAAAACATAATTTTACACACATTTGCGCTCCAAGATGTATTACATTTATGTCCTGTTTCAATTTTTAACAAAACACCTGCAGGTAAGAAAGAAAAACCGATGTCTAAAGGAATTCAGAATATATTCTCCGAGGTTTCGGATACATATGATCTGGTAAATCATGTACTGACATTCGGACTGGATACCGTATGGCGGAAGAAAGCTGCAAAGATAGCAGCGCAAAGCCCCGGTGGAAGGTGGCTCGATGTGTGTACGGGTACCGGTGAGACAGCGGTTAATTTGAGACGTCTGGCTTCTCCCGATACAAAGATTTTTTTACCGCTGATTTTTTGCTACCCATGCTAAAGAAAGCTGCATCAAAACCTGAAGCTCGGCAGATTAGGTTCGTAATCTCGGATGTCAAGGCCCTGCCGTTCATTGACGACACCTTCGACCTGATCACCATCTCCTTCGCGACCCGCAATCTGAACATCAGCCGTGATATACTGACGGAAACCTTTCATGAGTTTTACAGAGTACTGAAACCCGGAGGTCGGTTTGTGAATCTGGAGACAAGCAGGCCCCCGTCGGCAATAATCAGGAAACTGTACAATACCTATATCGGAATTACGGTGAAACCGGTCGGATACTTTCTTTCGGGGTCGAGCGCAGGATATGCATATCTTTCACACACTATCCCACGGTTCTACGGAGCGGTAGAACTGAAAGACATAATATTGGAAGCAGGATTCGGGACAGTCGACTACACCGGTTTGATGTTTGGCGCTGCGGCAATTCATGTGGCGAAGAAATAATCGTAACTTTAACATCTACCTTTCCACCCTCATCTCACACACATGAAAATTCTGACTCGGCGGCATTTCAAAACTCACAACATGCAGCGACTCATTATAGGTTAAATCATTTATCTCATTACCATCAATCGATAACCTCTTGGGTTTAGTACCTGGGAAAAACACACGTAAAGGTACCGGATTTTCGTGACGGTATTTTAGCTCGAAGGTAAACGTTTTACCGTCCCATGTAGCACCTTTTCCCATAAACGATGTTCCGGGCACCCCGGTTTTCGAGGAAAGCACCAGAGGAAGCCCATGCTCTTCGGCAACCGCCGCGAAGTGTGGTAGCGATTCGATCAACACATGCGACCAGACCGAACTTTCTTCGGTATTCTCCAGCGGAATGCCGCCCTTCGGAGTTTGATGGTTGAGCACTCCGACCCATGCAGCATTTGCCGCATAGAAATATTTCCGGTCATCGCTCGCCAGATATGCCTGAAGGAGCGCATTTGCCGCATGCGATGTCGTGGCGTAATTCCCCCTGACCGGGCTTACGGGATTGTCTTCGCTGCCGATTGTGCCATACCAGTATGAATTGGGGAACGTACCGGGATTAAATCCCCACGCATCCTCCTGCATGGCCATATACCAGTCCGCTGCCCTGAGAAGGCACGATTTCAACTTGTCGTTGCCGGTTCGCCAGTAGAGCGGCCAGAGTCCCTGAACGATATACCCCGTGAAAATAGGCGTACAACGGAAAGCGCGGCTTTTGATCCTGTCATCGGGATTCATCACCCACCAGCCTTCCGGCTCCTGACAGTCAATTGCCCATTCAGCGAGATTAATCGCGTTGTTGAGATATTCTTTCTTTCCGGTCACGTCGTACAGTTTCAGATTCATTTTTGCCGTATAGGCCGACCGTGACTGGACACTGGTGAGTGTTCCGTCCATACGGGCATCACGGGGGTGGCCGTCCTTCCATGCACGCACAGTAAAATCTGCCATGGATTTAGCGGTCTCGAAAAGCCAGTCGTTTCCGGTCAGAAGATAGCCCAGAAGAAG
>JAFGMP010000117.1 GCA_016927495.1 Candidatus Latescibacterota bacterium
CTCGACCACCGGGTTTGAAATTTTTCTCCTTTACGATACAGATCTGTAACCTGCACCGTTTTCGGACGACCCGATAAAAGATCATTCAATATACCCCGTGGTTTGTTTTTTGTCGTTTTTTTAGTAGCCGGCGCCGAGCAACCGATGAGAACGATTATCAGATACACGAATAGAGAGAAAATCATACTTTTCTTCATAATTTCATATCCTTAAGGTTGTACAATATAAATTGATTGAAATAATTTTTCCTAACCCGAATAATATAGATACTATTCTTCAAAAAATACAAACGGTTAATACATATAAATATAACAATTCCGAATATCCTTGATTTCTGTGACACATTCTCATTATTTTATCAAATATAAAATCATATGTACGCAATGAAAAAATAAATAGTGCGGAGGTAAAATTGAACTCTTCGAGACGTGACTTTATAAAGGACGCAGCAATAGTAGGAACAGCGGTTGCCACAGGTACGGGAGTGGAAATCGAAAATGCTGAAGCGGAAATGGTTTATGATGACGTATCAGTGGATGAATCCACAAGATGCCCATATTTTGACCAGCCTCTGTTTTGCAAGGGAATGACCTCAGACGGTAAACTCTTGTGCGAACAATAAACATATCATACAATGGATATTGAGACACCATATACGTATGCAGGACGGTTTTTTAATGCATATTCATCTGCGATGGATGACTTTGAAAGCCGGATTAATTCGTAACATCGAGGAAAACATGAGAAAAATATTGATTCTCGGCACAATAATAACGGTACTGTTTTCGGGAATTGCACCACAGGCACAAAATACGGGCAAACAAATAGTACTCTTGCCGTTTTATGATGAGTCCGGCTACAGAGGTCCCTGGAAACTCCGTTATGAGGTTCCGATTATGCTCGGTGATATGCTTGTGGACGAGTATTTTAACATTGTTGAAATGGATAGTGTCCTTTCGGTTATGGGACCGCCTCCTAAAAAAGGAATATTCGGAAAATTTTTCGGGCTTTTTACAAATACTAAAGATAAACAAAAAGTGTTAACCGATAACGAAATACTTTCGATAAGCCGTCAGGTCGGGGCCGATTATGCAATTATAGGAACCGTAAAAGAATTCAAATACAATCGACAAGGCGGCGGCGAACCCATGATCGGCGGGTATAAATCGTATACTGCCAATGTAAAAGTTGAGCAGGTAAGGGTAATTCAGGTATCAAACGGCACGGTGCTCGCAACAGTGACCGGCGAGGATAAAAAGAATTCACGAGGCCTCGGACTCGAACTTTTCGGCAAACCGCGAAGGCTCGATCTTGAGTTTTACAGTCTGGACAGCCTTGATTTCGGCTCAAAACGATATCTGAATACGCTTCTCGGACAGGCGACAATCGAGGCGCTCAATAATGCCCAAAAAGAAATACGGTCCGCTATAACACAACCCGACAATGAATGGTTTAAGGAAAAGAAGTTCATAATCATGTCTGTGGAAACCGGCGCTGTAAGTATTAATGCCGGTTCCGGCGATGGAATTAAGGCCGGTGATATATTCAGGGTATATGCCACAGAGTCCGAAGCTCTTGTTGGTAAAATTAGAGTTACCTCCGTGTGGTCCGACCATATATCGCGAGCTGAGATTATGGACGGGCAGGACGAAATTCGCCCGAATGATTATATTCTTCCTGACCGCTAATCCGATAATAAAATGAATAATAATTTACAGGGAAATAAAAATAGCGACAGGTTGAACAACCCGCAGATAAACAAAAACAGTACGGAATATATCGAACAGGAATTGCGCCGTCTGAAAAAAGAATATACTATTCTCACAAATCGCTTCGAAAATCTTATACAATACACTCAGGCAGGTTACTTTCAAACCGACAAAGATTTTTTATTGATTAAAACCAACGATTCGTGGCTGAAAATGCACAAGTATGAATCAAGAGGTGAAATACTGGGGCGACATTTTATCGAAACGATTTTGGAAACGGATGTACGGGAAACCGAAGCGTTATTACATCAGGTATTGGCGGGCGGAAAAATAGTCCGAAATATTTACAGGCGACGGTGCAAAGACGGATCTGCCGGCTATCATGCCTTATGTATGTGTTCTAAAGAAGATAGTGAAAATATCACCGGTGTGGAAGGATTGATATTAGATAAAACAGATATATATGATTCTGAATTCCAAAAAGAGGGAGCATATAAAAATATAAGCGGCGTTCTTTCTCAGTTCAATACTATGAGCGGTATGCTTCCGATATGTGCGTCATGCAAAAAAATCAGGGACGACCAGGGGTATTGGAATGGTGTGGAACAATATTTTATGGAACATTCGAAAATTGAGTTTACACACAGTATTTGCCCGGAATGTGAAAGACGGTTATATCCTGATCTTTTCGCTAATAAAAAACCGTAAGAAACAGTTATTAGAGGTGATATAATAAAAAAGGACGTCAAAATTTAAAGTTATTGACGTCCAATGTGAGGAAATTATTCTTTAATTGAATATGATTGCCGTGAATTTTGAAGCAAAGTACAGTGTGGTACCTATATAGTATACTAAACCACCTGCTGCCATTGCAAAATTTGTATATTTATCTTTATAATCGTTCATTTTTAACCCCTTTTTTAGATTGTGTTCAACGATTAAACTCAGACATTTAATATAGCAATTTATATGCCAATTATTTTTTTTATAATAAGTTGCGGCAAAAATATGATGTAACATATTGTTATTATTGAAGTAATTTATTTTCCTGAGAAAATTTGAAAGAAAATAGATAGTCCCTGAAATGTGAGACAGTGAGACATATGCATTGATATGATGATAAATAATTACTTAAAAGATTGCTATACAATAGATTATGTGTGTCTCACCAGTGATACGCCGTGAGATGAGATTGTGATAAAGGTGTGTTGTACCTGCAAAAAGAAGGTTTGGGCATCTGAATTTCTCATAAATTTCTTTTTGTGAGATATTTATGTGAGAAGATTCTTTATTAAAAAGTAGATTTTGAATATAACATTTAACGTACCATTGCTCATTTGTTATTATCCTTCTTGCCTTACGACAGATCGTGTATTAAATTGAATGTTAAGATATGCAATGATGACATAATATATAATGAACAATCTCCGTTTTATACGGTAATGTGGTTTAAATCCGGAGTCGGGCAAAGGTGAAGACAAAAGAGATACTTATTCTGGTGTTATTATTTGTGGCCGGTTTTTATATGGCTGAATTTTTTGTTGATCACCTTGTATTGCATAGTCCTGTGCAGCGTTTTATAGCCCGGATTGGATTTCAGCTTCAGTTTTACGGACTTATTTACCTGTTGTTCGATACCCGTGATATGTCAAGGAAAATAAAAAATATCGAGCATTATATTTCTGAAGAAGAAAGCAAGGAAAACGATAGTTAACCATCGATATGCGAGGAAGAGGATATGGATACGTCACAATCTCATCACCCCGAATCAACTCAATATAATAAATCATTCAATGAGAAATTTGACGACCTTATTGAAAGAATAATCAGAAAGAATGTTTTTGGGTATCTGTATATGGTGAGTTTGCTGGTTTTTATTCTCTTATGCGGATATGTCCTTTTATTTTCAGGATCTCTTTTTATTGAAGCTATCGTAAAGGGCTGGTGGAAACCGGATGCGACCGAATTTGACAGCAATTCTTTCTTTTACGGTTATTTGTTCGGGTTTCCCAGTCTGTGCGGCGTTATCGGGGGTTTAATCGTTCTTTCGACGAATGTCATCAAGATGTTCAGATTCAAGGTGCTTTTTTTCGTGCCTTCGGTCGTATGGTCCACACTTCTTGTTCTTGATATTTTGCGGCGGCCTATGGAGGACTGGTATCACTGGTTTTACCTTATTCCGGCCATGCTGCTTTGTGTGTTTGTTTTATTTTGTGTGGTTAAAAAAGTACACCTTCCATATCTGAGTAATTGATATAATAATTATTATACTGAAATATGGATTTACAGTCGTTGAGTTAATAGTGATTCAGTATCCGGACAGATCCGTATCATTGGTTCAGAGTTAAAAAGAAACGGGATTAACATGCAACAATATAGAAATTCAACACTACCATGGGTGAAAAACAACATAATTGTATTTCTCATGGTATTATCATCGATATTCTCCACGCCGGAAAAGACGGAGTGCCAGCAGCATCTGGTAAAAATACTGGTTACATCACCGCATATTGGCGCAAAAGAGTATCGGGCTGTCGCGGATGTTTTAGCCGGATCCATCATACGGGAACTGAACCGTCACGGAGGATTGGAGATCGTTGACAGAGAAGCTTCGGAAAAGTATCTCAGGGATAAAGGGCTCGATGAGTGGGTCAACAATCGTGACATTGCGATCGAGGTGGGAGAGGCGTTAGGAGCCGATATAGTTATTTATTCGAGTCTCGGCAGAAATTATGACACCTTTGTTTACAGTATAGCCTTTCTGGAGGTAGAACGTGATATCATCCAGCGGATTGTTCAGGGTTCTTTCAGTGAAACGGACCCTCCGGCGCGTATTGGCAGACTGATCCGTAATGATATGACCAGGCTCTCCATATTTATCCCGACACCTTCAGAGTTAGCAGATCCGGGTATCAATCTCCGGGAACAAACAGTCGATCCCGATGTTCTGCCGAAAAAAATGGTAATCGAAGAGTTTCCAAATATGGGTATGTATGGGATCATGGAGCAGATTCTGACCTATTACCGTGTTTTCCCAGGGGAAATAGAGTACATGAAATTTGAACAACAACGTAATATGACAAGGCTTCAATTCAGGGATGATATGGACAGTGAGTTGACTGAATTATTTAACAAATTCCGTATTTATGCCGATTTCGCTATACGTCATAATATGCAGGTTTATTTTATAAAAGATTGTTCGATTCGTGCAGTGAATGTTCTTCTGGCCAACAAAATACCGGTTTTATTCTCTCCTAACGGCGAAGGAATGAGTGTTTTAGTCGGTTACGGCGGACTCCGTGCCGATGGATATTCGTATTTCATTCCATATGGCACCGAACCGTTCGAGGCTTATGATTTTACTCACAGGCAGCGAGTGGCAGTTATGATTATTCTTCCCAAAGCTGGCAGAAAGGGTGGAATTTCCAGACAGTATCTTGAATCGGCTATCGGCCGCTACAGGGATGAATGGGATAAATCACCGCAACTCGTTGAAATAAAAGAGGGATTTCTCGATATTTTATCCACCAGCCTGGACTGAACATTCCATATGCAGCCACATAATAATATAATCTTGTTAAACAAAGGTGGGGAACGATGATGTTTATTCGCTATACGATTCTCTCACTGCTGACAAGAGACTGTACATGAGCGATGTTTTAATACGTTTTACTTTCAGGACTCTCATTTTTTTCTGTTTAACCGCTACTTCTGCCCCTGTTTTCCCCGAAACTCTCTGGATTTTTTTTACAAAAGGCCAGCACAGAAGTGTCGATGATCCGGTTTTCTCCGGGTTTATCGTTAAAGTCGAGCAAACCGGCGCCCGCCTGAGAAATACATCGCGATATTTCAACGCCGTTGCTGTCGAATATGATGGCGACATCGGAGAATTGGAGAAACTGGCCTGTGTTGAGCGGATAGAACCGGTAAAAACAATCGGCAGTGTTTACCGCGCTCCGTCACCGCAGTACATTCAAAAATCATCGTTATTTTCCCAAAATTCAGAGCATTCCCTGAAGTATGGCAATTCTTACGCCCAGCTGCAGACGCTCAATATACCGGCGCTTCATGATCTCGGATACATCGGCAGAAATGTTCGAATCGGGGTTCTCGATACGGGCTTTCATATCGAAGGAACAGGCTGTCTGAGTAACACCAATATAACTCATACCCGTAATTTTAAAACGGGCGGCAGCGATGTTACCGGAGATTATCACGGCAGTCAGGTTCTGGGATGTATGGCAGGCGCGCTCGATGGTGAATATTACGGGCCTGCATTCGGAGCAACGTATTTTCTGGCGGCAACCGATGATCCGAACACGGAAAGCCGTATCGAAGAAGACCGCTGGGTTGCTGCGGTAGAATGGTGTGACAGTCTTGGAGCCGATATCATTTCTTCATCGCTTGTTTACAATGAATTCGATACGGTGGAAGAAAGCTACACGAAAGACGAAATGGACGGCAAAACCTCGCTTGTCGCCAAGGCAGCCGAAATTGCTTTCTCACGTGGAATTCTTATGGTAAACTCCGCCGGAAATGAAGGAGCTAATTCCTGGCGAATCATAACGACACCGGGAGATGCGGAACATGTGTTAGCGGTAGGCGCTGTGGAATTTCTTAACCGGGAAATCCCGATTCTCAGTTCTTTTTCATCGCGCGGCCCTACTGCTGACGGGAGAATAAAACCCGATGTGGTAGCCCCCGGATCATTCGTAATAGTGCCTCAAAGCGGAACGCCGCATAATTATACCTACGTAAACGGTACATCCTTTGCCGCACCGTTGATTTCCGGGTTGTGTGCGCTTCTGCTCGAAGCACATCCCGAATGGTCACCCACTGATGTTGTCGAAGCGATCAAACAAACAGCTATCGACCTCGGTACCTCCGGCCCGGATAATAACTATGGGTGGGGCCTTCCGGATGCGCTGAAAGCGTTGAATTATCAAACCGTTCTTGTGGAAGAAACCGACTATCCCCGCAGAAACGAAGATTCGGAAAACCGACCCCTGGTTTTTGAACTTTCACCTCCGTTCCCCAATCCTTTTAATTCATCAACGAATTTTATATTCACGGTAAATTTAGAATCTGATATAAAAATCGGTATTTACGACATCCTTGGCCGTAAAATCGCCACAGTGTGGGATGAATATACATTGCCGGGAACATACCGTACCGTATGGAACGCCGGGGATTATGCCTCAGGAATTTATTTTCTCAAAACCTCCGCTGGCCGGTATCATGTTAACGATAAATTGACGTACACCAAATAAAAATCCTCTCAAATAATAAAATTAACCACAAAGACATCAAGACTCGAAAATAAAAGGATAACAAACCTTCACGCCAATATTTTTGGGTAAATTATAAAAAGTGTAAAACAAAACACTTTACAAATGTGTTAAGTGATATTATATTCATAATCAGCAGGAGAAAGGAGAACAACAGAGTGGAATATGAGTCCTGGGATACGATTGACAGTAATAATGGTTACTATCCTGAACAGTTAAAGTTATATCTTGGCGTTAACCGGCCCAAAATTCTTTTCAGTCTGGGTAAAGCATCGATACTGAAGCAGCGTTTGATAATGGTATGTGGCGCGCGTAATGTATCTGAAATGGGGTTCGAAATAGCATACAAATGCGGCAGATGCATTGTCGAAAACGGATATGCTGTGGCAAGCGGATATGCCCGGGGTGTCGACAGAGGAGCTCATTTTGGCGCTCTTGAGGCCGGAGGCGAAACGGTTGCAATGGTACCGTACGGCTTGTCACGGTTCAGGGTTCACAGCGGATTGGCCACCGTATTCGATCCCGAACGTGTTGTTGCGATTAGCGAGGCTCCGCCGGACTGTGGATTTACCGTAAACTTCGCATTCAGGCGAAACAAGATTCTTGCCGCCCTTGCCGAGGCAGTAATTGTAATCGAGCCCGGTGAGGGTGGGGGGTCATGGTATTCGGCTGAACGGGCACGCCGAATGGGAAGGCCGCTCTATTTTTTCGAGGGCGCACGGCTTGACGTCATAGACCGTATGGGCAGGCTCGATGGTAAACGGCTGGAAGTAAAGCATAGTGAACCCGATTTGACCCCGGTTTTCGAACAATGCCAAATATAATCTATTTTTTATTTCGCTTAATTTCCTGTTCCGCACCCGACAGAATTTCAAGCACATCTTTTCCGCCCCGTACTATAACCCATACGGCAATCAGGAAAAAGCACGCAGCGGATATTCCGTATAAAACCAGCCAGATATATGTTGATGTGACAGCTTCCATTATAGTATCAATCTCCTTTATCAAAATACGGAGTTAAGTCTTTGGGAGGGCTGATTCTCTGCGTAATGAGCGATCCCGCCACCATACCTATCGCCCCCAGACCGAATGAAAGGAAACCCGCTATATTCGGATTTGCAATCCATTTGATGAAGGACGGCAGTTGTTCTTTAAAATTCGTAAGAAGCAGAAAAGCCAGAGGTGCAGCCGCACCGGTGATAAGGGATGCATAAGCGCCTATATTATTGGCTTTTTTCCAGTATAGACCAAATCCGACAGCCGAAACCGCTCCTGCTGTGTACATGTTCCCGGTTATAAAAATATATTTTAGCGAAGAAGCCGGGATTTTATAGAGCAGACCGAAAACAAGCAGGAAAAGCCCGATCAGACCGACCCATACACGGGTAATGGTCATGAGCGTTTTTTCGGATAATGTTTCTTTCGACAAAGCCCAGATGACATCGCGGGTGATAACCGATGCAAATGCAAGCAGATAGGATGAGTATGTCGACATCGAGGCTGCAAGCATTCCGGCGATGAGCATCCCGATAATCCCGGTAGGGAGGACCTGACCCAGCATTCTCGGCATCGCTGCCGATATAGCGGAGTCTTCAGTCAGTCCGGGAAACATGGTCAGGGCTATAATGCCCCACATCATGGGTATCATTGCACGACCCGCAAAAGTAACACTTGCCAGCTTGAATACACGTTTTCCGGTTTCGGGGCTTTCTGCCGACAGAGCGCGTGTGGTTCCCGGCTGCCATAACGCTGCTGCAGCAAAATTGGTAATGAGCATCCACACGATAAATACCCATCCCAGATCGGTATTGGTAAACGGATTGAAACCGCCGGGGCCGAGATTGTGAGTAATCGTTTCCGTTATCTGCGGTATGGAAACGGCACGAAACGCAAAAATCGTGGTGAGAAGCATACTGACCGAAAGCACGGTAAACTGAAGATAGTCGGTAACGACAACACTGATCATACCACCGAAAATCGTATACATACCTACTATAAACAACATGATTACCATGATCAAAGCGACTGCATTATCGCCAAAACCCATTGCATTGCTTAAAAATACGCCGTCCAGCTTGAGGAAAACACCCATATTGAGGACACCGCCGACAAACAGTACAAATCCTCCCAGAATACGGACCGAGCGATTATATTTCATATCGTAAAACTCGGGTACGGTCATGACGCGCAGTTTCCTCAGGCCCCCGATAATGAAACCGGTATGTCCGACGAGAAAATATACGACAAACATGATGATTCCGAGCACAAGCGCCGAGAATCCGTTACGGTAGCCGCTTTCGCCCATATACATAATGGTTACCGTGCCAAGTTCGGTCGCGATCATGGTTGCGGTACCGGCCCCGATTTTAAGCCGCCGCCCGGCGACTATGTAGCCGGAAAGATCCGATACAAAACGTTTCGCATACAAACCGACACTGATGGTAAAAATGAGGTATATGACGACAATTATCCAGTCGAGTAATGTAAAATTCATCTAACCTCCGTATCTCGATGATATTGTTGAAAATCA
>JAFGMP010000118.1 GCA_016927495.1 Candidatus Latescibacterota bacterium
GAAGATATCAGTGTCGAAAACCTTTTAGACGGAATACCTTCAGGTGAAAGTCAAAAGTCATTAAAAAAATGGCTTGAGAAAAGAAAGTAATTGATGTTTTCGCAGAGAATATAGCAACGATATGACAAATCTTTTTTTAAAATCAAATAATCAGGCAAATCAAGAAAATCATGGTTCAGACAATACCACAGTGTCAACCTACACATGAAAGGGCAGACACTTGGGTCTGCCCCTACAATTTCCTTGGACTTAATCCCTTGTACCTTGCACCTACCTTTCAAACAGAAGCTATAAACGCAGTATATATCCTCGCTGCCTGAACAAGCTGATCGGTTTCCACCCATTCATCGGCGCTGTGTGCCTGTGCAATCGATCCGGGTCCGCAAATCACGGCCGGTACATTTATTTCGATAGCCGCCTGAGCTATGGTACCGGCTGGGAATCCTCCGATTACGGCATCTTTTCCGGTTGCATATGAGACAGCACGGGCAAGTTTACGGGTTAACTCATGATCCGAAGGTATAGCGGCAGCTTTTTCTTTACGCGACCGCGGCCTCCAGCTTGCAGGCTCTTTAATTTCCCTGATTGTGATACCGTAATCACAGTGCATACGTTTTATAAGGTCATTTACCTGCTGTTGTACTAATTCCGGAGGCGTTTCTGGGATAAGCCGTGAATCGACACAGGCAATACAGTGGTCGGGCACAGCGGCAAGATACAGTCCACCCTCGATTTTCTCGAAGTTTACCGTCGGTGATCCGAAATATGGGTTTTTCACGCGAAGATATGGAAGCTTGAGGTATTCGGTAATGAATTCGATCATGCCGTGGACTGCATTGACTCCAAGGTGAGCCAGTCCCGAATGAACGGAACACCCTAAACATTCGAAAGCGGTGATAAAGCCGCCTCTGTTACCGATATGGACTTCGAGATTGGAAGGTTCACAGGAAATAAGCCCCGAAAGGCCGTCGTAATACCCCTGATCCCTTGCCCATAAAAAGCCGCTCGCGTTGTATTCCTCCTCGATATCGCTGAAAAAGGTAATCCCACTATGAGTTTTCACTCCGGCACGGATAAGTCCTTTAAAAGCGCAAAGTACAGCAGCGACAGCGCCTTTCATATCGCAGGCACCACGGCCATAGAGTTTTCCGTCCCTGATCTCTCCGGCAAACGGATCGATTGTCATGCCGTCAACCGGTTTTGTGTCCATATGCCCGTTGAACATATATCGTCCGGAGTTGTCAACAGTTCCGTAATCCGCAAAAAAATTCGCCCTTTTGTTTTCGCAGGGATAAAGAAGTACAGGTATGCCAAGGTCTTTGAACCATTTTTGGTAATAGTGAACCATACCCATGCCCTCATGATGGGTAATCGAGGGTATGGCGATAAGGTCACGGGCTACCTGAATGACCTCATGGTCATCGATAAATGATAGTACATTGTCAATATCGGTTACCATTTTATATTAATTATCCTTAAATTACAATCCAGCATTCAGTCGTGTTTTTCCCCCAGACTAATTTCAAGATAATGCTTTCCGATAGTCTTCATGAGAATATAATAGAGTATACCTGCAATAACGAAAGAGCTTATCGGAGGAATCAGAATATAGATGGATTTCACCGCCATGGTATAACATACTCCGATAATCCAGACAGTAACCGCTACAGGATTCCAGCCGTAAAAATACCAGTATTTGCCCTTAAATTTCACAAGTTCAGGTGCATCAAGCTTATTGGTGCCTTTCCCCCGGAGAAAGAAATAATCGGCAAGGAGAATTCCGTTTGCCGGGCCAAGTGTACCGGCAAGTATACTTACAAATGTCATGAGCCCTTTGATACTGTAAATCCCGAAAACCGCGGTAAGAGTGCCGATTCCTACAATTATAGCGGTAGATGTTGCCCGAGGAATACCCCGTGGGAACAGTTTGTTCCCGGTGGTAAGTGTCGATAGCGCAATACCGCCCCAGTACGGATTCATGCAGTTCGTCGACCATGCGGCAAGTACCACGATCAAAAGGCCGATGAGCCCGAGCCCGAGCCTGTCAACAATTCCCGCCGGATCCCACACACCGACAAGTACAGCGCCCATCATGCCGACTATCGCCATGATGATCCCCACCGACCAGTTAGCTGTCATGTATCCGGTAAACGCTATGGCACGGCTTTTGGCATATCGTGAGGAGTCAGCAGCGGCAATGAGCATGGCAAGCCCTCCGCCGGTAATTATGGTGATAGCTTCGTAAATGCTCATGGTCGTTTCACGGGGACGACTAAATTCCGCCAGCAAATCGTACCGCACAAACATTTTATACAGCATCCAGGGAATCAGAAAAATCAACAGCGGAGAAACGAATTTCTGAAACCACATGACCACCCTGTACCCGTAAATCGACACAATACCCATGAGAAACGCCCACAGCACATACTGCACCCTCATGGGCATGCCCCAGCCTCCGTAAAGGGTTTTGATTATGATATCGAGAGCCGAAGCGGTCATTCCAAGCTGCAGGCCGAACCATCCGATAGTGGCGATCACTATCGGAACCGATGGTATAATCCTGCCTCTGACACCGAAAGCCGACCGCATAATCATGGTGCCGGGAAGCCCCTCAGAAGCGCCCATGATCGCCCCAATGCCGATATATACCATGAACATTTGCGCGATAACATAAGCGGCAACGGCATTCCAGAATCCCGAACCGGTTATTACCCCACCCTGCCAGAGTCGTCCGATAGCAATGGTAAATCCTGACCAGAGCAAAAACAGCGGCCAGAATCCGGTGGTACGTTCCTCATCGGGAATCCTGTCGATACTCCGTTTCTCAACAAGTTCAGCCATGTATATCTCCAATCTATGTAGTCCGGATTATTATTAACCACGAAGGCACAAAGGCACGAAGAAAAAATTATAATGATAATTAATCATAAATAATATCGGAGAAGTTCTCAAGGGTTTTTAGGAGTTAACACGGTTTGATTGACCCAATATAATCTTGACATATATGTATTTTATAATTAATGTTTATTGATTATCATTATATAGAATGTAACTTTTTTTTATTAATTTATTAAGTTTTTTTAAAATAATGCTAAATAATTCCCAAAAGAGGAAAATATGAAAGATTTATTTTTTCCAGAAAAAAAAGGTGAAGACCTTCTTTACGCGCAATTGCGCGATGAACCAAGGAGGAAAAAATACCGCAATTATTTAGAAAACATGTGGGTCGAATATCAATCTCTTGCCCCCAAAGGATTCAAGAAGAATCTACAAAATGAGTTCTACAGTCGGTGGTGGGAAATGTACTTAGCAGTAGGACTTCTCCACCTCGGATTAAATGTAATAACATCTCGAAAAGACAAAGGACCAGATATTTCTCTGCAGATAAATGGAAAACAAATATGGATCGAAGCTGTTGCCCCGAAGGTTGGGGTAAAAAGTGATCGTGTACCGGATATGGTTATAAATGGCGTTAGAGATATTCCAAAACGTGAATTCCAACTACGCCTTTCCCAAGGTATCGACGGAAAACTAATAGCTTTTGATGGCTATATTAAAAATTCAATCATACAATCTGATGAACCTTGTATCATTGCAGTTAGTGCTTGTAATTTAGATCATTTAGGACCATTACTTGAATTTCCATGTCCTGCTCCTCTCACTGTTCTGGCAGGAGCCGGAGATAAGCATATTACACTTGATGGTTCTGAAGAATCATATCTTGAAAGTCAAGAATCAATTAAAAGGGATTCTAATAGCGCCGTAAATACAATAAAATTCGAACAAGATGATTTTAAGATTATTTCCGCTGTTCTGTATTCAAATACCGATCCTTTGAATTTAAATACAGATCCAATTAATCATAGTGATTTTTCTCCTGAATCATCTTTTAAGCTTTTTATTAATCCTCGGGCAAAAAATCCTGTACCATATAATTTCAGTAAATTGATAGAAACATGGACTGAGAAAAAAAATGAAACAGACTCTATTTGGCATAAGACAGAACCGGTTTATATTCATAATAAATGATATAAACTATCAACTGCAATGTTTCAACTCAAATGAATTAAGGACTATATACAAAAAACTTTTTGAAGAAAGCAGAGAAAGATTGTTAGAGGCTTGGAATGAGCACATTAACAGTTGAAATACATCCTCTCGCGTAACCGGAAATAGATGAAGACCTGAGTGTGGCAGGCTTGCTGCGAGGCAGTCATTAGCGACATTTGTTTATTCCTGCCACTCAACCCGAACTCACCCCTAAATCCCCTCTCTAACCTTTAGAGAGGGGACTTCACTTATCCCATAAATCGCTGAAAAATTTAGATGTTTGTCTTCCCCCTCTTTCGCATGCGAGAGAGGGGGACCGAGGGGGTGAGTGCGATTAAGTTAATGCTTTAGTCAAAATATCAATAATACCATCAATATCATGTTCCACATCATCATTTTTGAATCGAATAACTCGTAATCCTTTGTTTTCGATTATGTATGTTCTCAATTTATCGTAATCTTTTTGGCGATTATGAATTGCGCCATCTATCTCAACAACAATCTTGTAATCCGCACAATAAAAATCAGCGACAAAAAAGCGTCTTTTTCCATCAATTTCAAATCTGATAGGGTGTTGTCTGAGAAATTTGCACCCATGTATTTTTCTGTTACGAACACGCTCCCAGAAAATATTTTCGGCCTGAGTACTATTATTACGTAGTGATCGTATGGTTTCTCTTATTAGATTTTTCATTGGATTTTGCCTTATCCGCTCTTCCCGAACTCACCCCTAAATCCCCTCTCTAACCTTTAGAGAGGGGACTTTGCAGACATCAAAATTTGTTAACAACATCAAGGTAGTTACCTTCCCCCTCTTTCGCGTGCAAGGGGGACCAAGGGGGTGAGTGAAATTTTTGAATTCAATAATACTGCACCCCAACCCCTTTCAACCCATAAACCTGCACACCCATCGAATACCGCCTCAGCATACGGTAATCCTTGATTCTGGTTATTCCTTTCTCGTCGAGCAGATAAATGGGAATGCTTTCGACAGGGTCACCACTGAGGCCGCGTTCTTTAGCGATTCGCAGGTATGGCAGTTCACGGGGGTCGTGCCCCATCAGCCATGAGGTTACCGTATCGATCGCAACCATGGAGCGGCTGACCGTGAGGAAATCGGAATGGATTATCCCACAGTCGCTGCCCCTGCCGAACACACCCTCGACCATACTGACATAGGGCGGCGGCAGAACCTCGATGATATCCATCATACGCTGTGCCCATATCTCTGTGAGGAAAAGACGGTGGTCGGCAATTTCGTAAAGCCTTTCAAGTGCCTGCTTACGCTCGTCGCTGTGTTGTTTCGTTTGCCGGTATTTATGGTAGGCATCGTTGAAAGCCGGGTAGCCGCCTGATGCTTTGTAGGTGGCGTAATAGCCGCCGTGATCCCAATGCTTATAGCCCATGTTGGCATGCCTGATATATGATGCTTCGATTTCCGGGCGGTAGTTGCCGTTGAAGTCGTCCATCAGGTCGCCGCGCCAGATGGAAAGCGATGTCCAGTCGTCGCAGATATGGCCGTACCCGCGGGGCATGATACCCTGATTATTTTTTATACTGAGCGTCGTGTGCCCCACCCAGTGAGTATGCGCATGGGCAATGTTGATGTAGGTCGTGCCCTTGTCGTAGGCCGGTTTATAGGTGCTGAACCGCTTTTGAACGATGCCTTCGGGGCAATGGTGCCAGTTCAGTTCCGAGCGGTGATAGTCTTTGAAATACTGTGTATGCGCTTCTATAAACGGGATGTTATGGCTTGCGAACAAATCTTCGAGGCCACTCTCGACTACCTGCGAGTGACGGAGTCCACCGCGAACACCGATGCCGGTATTGGTGTTCCCAAGGTTGCGAAGCCCCTCAACAAATCCTGTGGTGAAATATGGGTGAACAATACCGCCGTGATTGAATGTCACCGGCTGTTTTTTACTGAGTCCGCCGACCATATTGGGATGAATAAATGTCCTGCCGCCTTTTTCAGTTCCTGTGCGAAACACTAGTTCCGCTACACGGTGCCCGAAACGTTCAAGCTGGTTTGCGCATGGCTTCCATTCACCGGTTTCATCGCGCTCCGTCTTGATTCCGGCATATATGATAAAAACAGCATTCGGGTTATCGAGAATCTCTTCCCTGAGAACCGGAGCGACATTACCTTTTTCGCCTTTTTTTAGGATTTTGACACCGTCCCGTATGCTCAAACCGGTGCTTTCGAGGGGCATATTACGTCTGTCCTCACCAGTTCTGACTTCGGCATAGATGTGACGCATCATTGGATTTCCGGCGATCGCTGCGCCGGTTGCCGTAAGAAGAAATTTTCGTCGGTTCATGGAATTTACCGTATTATGTCAAAATTTTATACGATTTATCAATCAATAATAACAGTACATTATTTATAATATATCCCTATTGATTATCATGCAATTTCTATTTTTATTATCAAAAACATATAAGGAGGTGTGGAATGAAACACATTGTAAAAAATCAACTTTTATTATATGCAATGTTATTAGTCGCGACGACGGTCTTTGCTCAGCTTTCCGAACGGGCACCGGATGTTCTTCCCGGCACATTGCCCGAAATGCGAGAACCGTCATACTGGATAGCACGGATGGAGAATCCCGACGACATCATCCTGACCGTTGAGCAAATCGAGCAAAGAAATGAAAGTTTCAAAGCAAAAATGTATGAACCCGATCCGTTCAAAAACCTTGCGGAAGAGCGAAAGTCGCAATTACTACATTACTTTCCCGGCCTCATGTGGCGTGTCCCCGATTTTCGAAACCTGAAACCTGAAGCGGTATCCGATTCTGTCAGGGAGAGGATCGAAATAGAAATTGATTATATCAAAAAAGGTGAATTCGGTAATTCAAACGGTGTCAAATATTCCGAACGGGAAATTAATGAACTTTTTGAGGAAATGGCGCTCGATATGTTGAAACCGGCAATCACTGTCCGCGATGGTATAGCGGTCAGAACTACACATCTGAAGAATGTTCCCGCTTTCGCGCCAGAATTCATCGGGCTGGTGAAACAGAAAGACCGGACACAGTTCGATCAATGGAACTTCGGCATTTTGAAAATCGGTAAACCGGTTTGTGTGCTTCACCCATCACGTTCCGGTGAATTTGTCTTCGTATCGTGTGAGGTCGGCATGGGATGGGTACGGTCTGAGGATGTTGCATTTGCCGAACGAAACGAAATCGAAGCGTTCATTCATGCGAAGGATTTTATGGTGTGTACCGGCGACCGTGTACAATTCTATTCCGATAAAAGCAGCACCTATGCCTCGGGATGGTTCCGCATGGGCGACCGTCTGCCACAGGTGTCCGTGAATGACCGTCGCAGAGTAAAGGTGCCTGTGCGTAAAATGAACGGTGATTTTGCGACCGAAACCGCATGGCTTGCCGTAGATGCCGATGTTTCGGTGGGATTTTTGCCCTACACACGGTGCAATATCGTCGAAACCGCCTTCAAACTTATCGACAATGCCTATGACTTTACCGGCACATTTTTCGGGCGACAGCATGAATCGACCTACCGTGACATATTCGCCTGTTTCGGATTCGATTTACCCCATTTCGGTTCGCTGTTCACTCATTACGGTGATAACGAATTCGTGCTCCATCCTGAAATCGGACGGGAGGAACAATACAGGAAAATCCTTGAATTTGTACCGTTCGTTACCCTCATGACCACACTTCAGGACCGCGGTGGACATTGTCAGCTTCTGCTGGGTGAGTATAACGGTGTACCGATAGTATTCGATCAGCATGGGTACGGCTACACCGATGAAAATGGCAACGAACTTATTATCAGACGGTGCTGTGTGGACGATATAGCCATGCCGGCATATTTCCTGCAAAGAAAAATTACGTTTCTTGAACTGAAGTGAATTATCTGTTGCCGCAGTGTTCAATAATTCATAATTTTTGTTGATAACTAACAAAATTGGTTACCGGGAAAATATCCGAAAAGGGCAGACACATGGGTCTGCCCCTACAAATGACCAAAACCGGGAAAATAACATCATAAGGGACGGGAACAATGAAAGTTATATCATGGAGAAAATTTTTATTGGGGATTATGTACTTTTTCATTGTCATATATGCTCATGTATCTTGTGCAAATCCAGGTCTCACCATTTTAGTCAACTTCGGATCTTTCTCCAGTGTGAAAGAGGCCGCATCAGCCGAGGAGCAGGTCGACTGGTGGGATAATAATGTTGCCGATGACCGTGCCTGTACCGAATGTTTTGCCGCAAAGGAATTGGCACATTTCCTTCCTTTATGCACTACTGTCTCTGCACAGGACATAGTATTTCAGAAACCCGAGAGAATACCCGAAACCGATGATGTGGTTATAATCGGCTGCCGTGATACCAATCCACTTGTTACCACAAAGAGCCTTCCCGACAGCATCAAACTGGGAACCGATCAGTCTTTCAGCATCAGAGCTTTTCGGGAAAAAAGCAGAACCGTCACGATAATCGAGGGCAAGGACAGAATCGGCACACTGTATGGCGTTTACGGTTATCTGAAACTACTGGGTATACGATTTTACGGACTCGGTGATAATGGAACGGTATATCCTGTCAAGAAGAGTACACTGCCTGAGAAACTGGAAATTGTTGAAAATCCGGATTTTTTAACCAGAGGATACCATGCATGGGAAGATCGTGGGGACGAAACCTTTTTCCTCTGGATGGTACGTAACCGTATGAATTTCTGGACGGCCGCTGAAAAAGAAGTTCACCTCCTGAAAAAATTCGGGATAAAACTGGCTGACGGCGGACACACCATTCAGATGGATTTCCTGAATCCCAAAACGGAATACCCGTACAATCATCCAAAATTCAAAGGCGATGAGAATAAACCGAAGGATCATTATGCCCGGAGCAATGAATACACGGGCGATGCCGATGGCAACGGCATCCTGACTTATTTTGAGGCGCATCCTGAGTGGTACGGTTTATATGACGGCAAACGCAGCGACAATATCAAGGATGAATTCGGGGATAACTTTTGTACATCGAACAGGGATGCCAATCTTGAACTGGCAAAGAATATGATTCAAGCTCTGATCGACGGTAAATGGAAATATGTTGATATCATCAACTTCTGGATGATGGACGGCACCTATAACTGGTGCGAGTGTGAGAACTGCAAAAAGCAGGGCGCCTATACTGACCGTCTGCTGGCAGTCGTGGATGTTATGCTCAGGGAAATCCGGAAAGCCCGAAGTGAAAACAGGCTGCAAAGAGATGTGGAATTGTCGTCACTCGCCTATCTCGAAACTATCGAGCCACCGACCAGGCCGCTGCCGGGCGACTTCGATTACGATAACTTCTCCATCACATTTTTCCCAATCGAGCGGTGTTATGATCATACTTTTGCCGATCCGTCATGTACAGAGTACAATCAACGGCTGCATGACCGGTATCTGGAATGGACTAGTGGATCAGGACGGCACTACAAAGGCACCATGTTTATCGGGGAATATTATAATGTAAGCTATCTCAAATCACTGCCGATGCTGTATACGCGTATTTTGGCGGTTGACATTCCCTGGTATTATCACACCGGAACACGTCACTTTCACTATATGCACACTCCTTCCCGCTTATGGGGGACATGGACGCTGAACCAGTATTTGCTCGCTCAATTACTCTGGAACAGCGCTACCGATTCCGATGACCTTGTCAATGAATATTTTCACCGTTATTATACGACGACATGCGAAACAACAACACAATTTTACCAGAATCAGGAAAAAGCCACGGCTGGGTTCAAGACTATAAGATACTGGGGCTGGAAGAAAAATTTAACGGATAAAAACCTGAAAGTATTCACGAAACAGCACTTTTATTATTATACACAGCATCCATTGTTAAACGACGGCATCGATTTGGAGGAAATGAGAAACTATTTTATCGAAGCCCGTAAGTGTATCGACAACGCCCTTCTGAAATGCACGGACAGTTCTGAGAAACAACGCCTTCTGGAAGATGAGCGTCGTTTCGCTTACGGCGAAGATATGTTCTATTTCCATTATCATATTCTCCGTACCGCGATGTTTTATCATAGCGACGACCATGAAATGGCACGGCATGAATTTTCCAGCCTGCGTCGTTATGCGGAAAGTTTGGAAAATATCGTGGATTTAGTCGATGTGTCTTCGTCTCACGCCAATGCTAAAAACGGTTTTGAAGCTACTCAGGCAGTTGATGTGTATAATTTTTTCAGGGGAAAATATGGGGAATAATGCGATAAAAAAGTATCTATAAAATATATCAAGAAACTTAATCGGTGTCTCAAATTTAACTTTACAGCTTGAGACGTATACCTGACTTACCTGTCCAGCCTGAGAAATAGTTTATACTTATTGTAAACACTGCAGACCTGACCAAACCTATAAAAAACGGGCTGTCATAGAAAGAAAAATAGCCGATATGGGTAACCTGAAATACGGAATACATCAGTGAAGAAAACAGATACGCAAACAGGGCATTTAATCCGGCTGACTGGAAAAAACCGGACCACCGTATTATACCCTTAACATCGATCAACCAGTACAGCGCAATCCACACAGCACATGTGATCGCGGAAGTATACAAACACCAGCTTGGGGTAGCTCCGATCTTGCTGATACCATAGAGAGGACGAAGTAACCACGCCGTTAATGCCATAAAACCAATGAAAACTGCTGCTTTAAGAATTTTTTTGTTATACAGGATATCGCTCGAACGCACGATAGTACCAAGCAACACGCCGGCAACAGCAATCGCAGGATGCGCTCCGACGGTTCCGCCGTTGAACCACCTGCCTGATAGCCCCCCTTCTCTGAAAGCAATATACACACAAATGAGAAGCGCAATTGTTCCGGATAGAAGCGTTCGATTATCATGTGTAAGCAAATATATGCATGAGGCAATAACATATGCCCAGCCAATTAATCCGAGAATCCCCCACCATTTTATACTTAGCCATTGTCCGGAGCTGTCACGGAATAAAAGAGCTGCAAACAGTAATAGAACACACCCTATAAAACGAATTAAAAAAGAAATTTTTTTTAACCACGTTGACTGTTTCGGAACTGTATGCCAGACCATAAAAACCGATGTCAACATCAGAAGTTTCCACAATCCGCGGGGCCAGCCGATTATCTGATCGTCCGGATAATTTACAGTTAAAATACCGATAATGAGTAGCGATACAGTTCTTAATAGTATGTGCCAGATTATAATATACCAGCTTTGACCTGAATCGAGACGTCGGCCGATTGCTATCGGTATTGACATTCCCATCACAAAAATGAACGCGGGAAAAACCACATCAGGTATTGTCATTCCGTCAACCGAGGCAGAAACATGTTTCAACCATCGAGGGGTATGTGCAAGGCCTGCAATATCATTGACAAAAATCATCAGAAATATTATCAAACCCCGTAAAACATCAACAGAGATAATCCTTTCAGATTCACGACCGTAATTCAATGATTCATTCTCCTCAAAGAAGTTGACTAAAATAAAGATAGGTATAATATCTTTTTTAGTATTTTCAAAAATCCGGTTACATTTTCAGCAAAACTTAAAGTTTGAAATATCCAAAAAATCCGGATAAAAGGAAATGTAAAATTTAAATGATTGTTCCATTACTCATATTATTACTTTCTTTGAAAAAAAAGTATTCATTATTTTTTTTGTATTGATTTAAAAAAAATCTGCTGTTTATTACATAAATATGGGAATGTAAGTTAAAAGGATTGCCACCGTATTACGCTTAACAAAGGTAAATAGAATTCCATGAGTACTGTAATATCAAAGTTGAAATTAATTGTTCTCAATACATCAAATAATCAGCCTTTAATGCATGCGAAGGTATACTGGGAAATCATTCCGTCAAATGTCAAAAATAAAAACATATATTGCAAAAAATATTCGGATTCCGATGAAGGGCTTCAAATTGATATTACCAATCATGCCGGATTTTCAATTTTATGGGGAGAATTAGAAGGCAAAAAGTTGTGTTGGATATACCTGCATAAAGTTACATGCACAGGATTTAAGGATATGAATTTCAGGAAAAAGTTATCCGTAAAAGGCGGAACCGAAAGAGAATTTATCGTTCATTTAACACCAGTGAATGAGTAAACATCACAACCCATTATGAGGTACAAAAAATGGCTGAGGAAAAGGGAATGGACCCGGAAAAAAGTCAGATTGATGACGATGTTGACGATGAAACGGAAGAGTATATTGAAAATCCTTTGAAACGTGCTTTTCTGGTGTATTTTTCTCCGACTCATGTGTATAAAAGCCTTGCCGTAAAAAGCAGTAAGCTTGACTGGATTATTCCTTTGACTCTGTCGTTGTTGTTATCCCTTTTTCTATTAAATGTGGGATACGAATATTTACAAAATGATAATACCGAAGCCAGGATCAAACGAATAGAAAATAATACCACACTCTCCGATGAACAGAAAAGTCAGACAATTGACAGACTAAATGAAACCATGGGAAAGATGGTCGGTATTCAGCGGATTATGATCAATGTATCGGCAGTGATCGGTACTATTGTATGGGCTCTGGTTATTGCTTTAGTAATAATGCTTATTTCAAAAGTATTGTTTGAAAAAACTATCGCATATGGTGATGCATTCAAAATCGGCGCCCTTGGATCAATGACAACACTGCTTTCTTCGATAGTTAAACTGCCGCTTATTTTCTATTTCGAATCATTTTCAAGGGCAAAAACATCCCTTGGTCTTCTATTACCGGAAGGTATGGAAGAAGGATTTCTGGTAAAGTTGATTGATATTGATATTTTTTTATTGTGGTATGTTATCATTATCAGCATCGGAATGTCTGTCTTCGCTAATTCTTCAATAAAAAAAGCGTTTATCTCCTTATTATTATTATGGCTGGTATTTCGTATCGTTGTTATTTCAATATCCGGTTCTTTAAGCAGCATGGGAATGTAAATGGGATTTATTATTAAAAACATTATACAATACCTGTCTTAACATAAGTTTTGATTAAATAATACCAATTTTTTTGAAAACTGATGATATTATATTATATTGTAGTAAAGCGAATCATTTTATATTTATAACATTATTTTATAAAATTTATACTATACGAAAGGAAGCATACAATGCACACACATAGAAGATCGGGATTAGACCGTCGAAAACTATCATTACAATCCGATGAAAGAAGAAAGACCAAAGATAGACGTGAACTTCTGCAGGATTTTGACCACACTTACCCAATGTATCAAAGAATTCCCATTTTTAGTGATTTGACAAAGGATCAGTTGGCATCGATCATCCGAATTTGTACAAAAAAGAAACATGAAGAAAAACAAAAAATCTTCGATATAGGTGAAGATCCTTCTTATATGACAATTTTATTGGAAGGAGAAATAATCCTGAAGTTTATATCAGGTGTTAAGTGGCAAAGTATTACACCTCCTGCAACAGTCGGTGAGATGGAATTTTTTACAGGTAAAAATCGCTGCTCATCAGTTGTTACTGAAACAGACTGTACAGTACTTAATATTAACGGTAAAGAATTTTTCAGCCTCCTTAATAAAAACGCTGATCTGGGAAATGGAATTTATCTCAATGTCATTAAAGACTTGTCGAGTAAACTCCAAAATGCCAACGAAAAAATAGATGAGTTATATGGCGGATTATTTCGATGCACCGAAAATACTTACCATTAACGAACGTTGATAACCACTAATATTTTGCGTCGTTGTCATCGATTACTCGGGTCTGGTCACGAATGAAAATGAATACGGTTCATTCAGATTGATACCATATAAATCCGAAACAGAGTCATCGATAGTAACGGTATATTTTGTATTTGGTTTTAATGCTTCCGATGGATAAAATGTAAGAGTAGTTCCACTTTTGTTATCGCTGCTGTTTGTACCCCACTTGAACGAGCCAGAAATCTGCGGTGAAATTGTAAATGCTTTTTCCACAGTCGATTTAACTATGTATGTATTGAACCATAATGTGACATAAGGGTCCTGATAGTCGACAAACAACTCACCGTTTCTCGGCCAAGTATTTTCAACTTTTACAACATCGGTAGTGAATGAAAACGAAAATGTTTCATCCAGAGGAACACCGTCAAGATCCTTCGCACTATCATTAATAGTAATCTGGTAGGTCGTTTCCGCAATATAAGGGCCACCGGTATAGATTGTGAGAACATTTTTCTGCGGCCAGATAAAAATTACATCTACACCGGGTATCATTGTTATTGCATTTTCGGTTGATGTCTGGTTCATATTGCGGGGGAACGTAATCTGAATACCGCTGTTTGAAATTAATCCTACATCTATATCACCATGCGACGGATATGTCTGGATACCCTGAATTGTAGTTGAGGACTGAATGGTACTGAAGGAAAAATTCAACGGGAAACTCAGATGATTTCCTGCGGTATCCTGAGCTGCAGTCGAAAGACTTACACGATAGGTTGTATCAACATGCGTATCTTTTTGTGCCAGAACGTACGTAAAAGAGGTAATTTTGCTGTATGTAGTGATTATAGCTCCGCTCCCGGAAGCGTTATCTGCCCTATAATAATCATCCTGCCTTGT
Source organism: Candidatus Latescibacterota bacterium (assembly GCA_016927495.1). Lineage (GTDB taxonomy): Bacteria > Latescibacterota > Latescibacteria > Latescibacterales > Latescibacteraceae > JAFGMP01. The sequence continues at coordinate 14,661 of JAFGMP010000118.1, forward strand.
ATATATATAAGAACCCCAGTTGAAAATACCTTCAGAGGGCGGATCGGTTGAAAAAGCAATTTCCACACTTTCACGGTTCATCGGCCTGGTGAATGCCATAGAGATCGAAAGCCTCGAGTTTTTATTGACCACTATTTCATCGAGATCGGCCGGATAATGGTATGAAACCAGATCAGGTACCTGTAACAGATCGATTTCACCTATATATGTTGTTCCGGCGCCATTCACCATGATATTGCTCAGTGTGAATGTGCGGTAATTTTCAGCCCGGATAGTCAGATCATAATTGCCGACGGGAAGGTCTTCAATACGGAATGTGCCATTCGTCATATCTATGTATGTGGAGTCAACCGGTACTTCCTGATTCACTATTACCAGAGCATCAATGCCTTGCTGAAGAATTTTGCCTACAATGTTACCGTGGAAAGCATCGTTATAAAGTCTCGGATCATCCTGATAAACAACTTTTTCCTCGCATCCTGAAAAAGCGAAAAAAATCACAGCTATTATTGCAATTATTCTTTTCATATCATCCTCCAGCCTGTTATAATAATGTATAATAAAACAGCTGCAGGTAATGGCCCTTAAAGCTTGAATTCTTCGATAACTACAGGTTTTACAATCCAGCAGCTATGGTATTTATCGCTGATAGAACTCGGGCGAATAACAGCATTAACCCCACCGTTATTATTTTCTATCACAATCCATTCATTGGGATCAGGATCCCCAAAACGGGAGTACTGCCATACTTTTCCGCCCCATTCGAATTTTTTTCCAATTTTGTTCTTAAATTTAATTCTGTTATAAACCGGTTCACCGCAACGTGGACAAGTGTAAGATCCCGGAATTTTAGGACTGTTTTCAATATCATCTCCCGACCACCCGCATTTGCAATAAAAACTTTTGGGCGTCGATAACTCTTTTTGATTTACAGGATCAGTATCGGGGTCTATTTTATCGATTTTATGGTATAATGTAAGAGAATCTATGATATCATACACACGGTGGCGTTTGATAAGTTCATGATAGGTTTTATTATTTATTACCGGATTCGGTTGTTCATCGATACGGGAACGGGCTTTTTCAGCAGCACTAACGCTTATCATTCCATCATCTTCGTAATCCAAAAGATGAGACTTGAGTTTTTCAATTATCTGTTCACGATTCGATAAAGTAGCTCTCAGTTCCTCATTATCGATGTGCTGACTGCCCAACCGTCCTTCCAGCCGTCCGATTTCTTTCGTCAATTCACTTATTTCATGATTGAGTTCATCCATTTTTTTTTCATTTATGTCGCAATTTTTATCTTTTCTCCCTTTAAATTTTTCCTCAAGATCAGCAATTCGTTTTTCTTTTATTTGTACCTCATTCCGGTAATAGCAATCAGGATGAGCATATTCATTACTTGATAGATCTCCCATCATAATCATTTCCCGGTAAATTGGTAATCCGCAAATTGAACACATATGACGGATCCGGGCATTCTTATTATCCGGAATATTTTTCATATCATCCAGTTTTGCTTCAATTTCGGCTATTCTCTCGTACAATTTATCTACCTGTTTTTCATGAGTATCTTTAACTATCTGATTATCAGGTTGCGGTTCGGCCCCGGGACGTTCCATATCTTCTAATACAGCAGTATCTGCAACAATATGAGGCATATTCACAATGATATCTATAACATTTGCCACTGATACAAGATTATTATTATCGATTGTAATTCCCCTGGTTCTGAATTCCTCCCTGATTTGATCTTTTAATTTTTCTACCCAGTCATATTCAGGCAAGGCATTAACAGTATTACTGTTTAGAATATCCAGTAGTTTAAAATAGTCAACAACAGAATTTGACGGTGAAAATTGACCGGCATTATTATGAAGATCGGCAATTTTTTTCACAATAGCGTAAACATCTCTTATTATTTTCATAACCTGCTCCTTGATTTTATAGCACAAGAGATTGTTTTTATTTCACACTTTATTTAAACCGGATTTCACTAAATTTGTTTCATTTCATCTAAACCAATACTCAATATAATCAAATGTTAATGAAATCGCAAATATACTTTCAGAAAGTTTTCAACTTTATAAAAAAATTATTCTTTATCAATTTACATTTTTTTTTGCATAGTATGAATTTTTTTCCCGGTACAGGAAAATTTTTTCGTTTTCTCTTATCGAATAATACGTTTTGTCATAACACTATAAAATCGATTATTATATTGAAAATAATGCAGTTACATTTAATTATCAGACTCTGGCACAAGCTTTGCCAATATTCTGTTATTGCAAAAATATTTGAGTAAGTTTTTATTTTATAATAACAAGGGGCATTTTCATATGGATACTTTTACAACTTTTAACGGTAATATCTATAAAGTCTCTGATATTGAAAATAATCAGGACAGCATGGTATTCTCACACGATTTAAAGAAAAAAGCCGACATTTTAAAAAAAATACCGCTTTTTTCAGGACTCTCCGAAAAACAATACGGTGAATTATCAAAAATCGCCGAAGAAAAAAAAGTCGCAAAATACAGTGTGCTCTTAAAACAGGGAGATAAATCCGATACACTGCTTATATTAAAACGTGGAAATACAAAAATATACAAGAATGATAAAGCTGTGGCTGATATATCTGCAATCGATATATTGGGTGAGGTTGGATTTCTCACAGGTATGCCCCGTTTAATATCGGTTATTGCAGCCACCGATTGCTCCATAATTGAAATAAATCGACCTAATTTTTTAAGCCTATACAGAAGTGACATTTTTTTCAGAAATATACTTCTGCGAAACACGGTTAATGAAATAATCTCAAAACCACAGTTGTATCGAAATATAGTCGAATGAATATTTACAATACCAACTAAGTTCTTAATCCACTATTCATCTTATAAAATCTTAATTCAGATAATGCTCGTAAAAAAGGCAGAGAACACGCTCTGCCTTTTATAAATTTAATATATATTGCACTTAACATCAGAAACAGTTTCTTTGGTATTACAGTATACTCGCCGATCCGGTAAGTGGTAAATATACAAGACTTCGGACAAGGCGTCGATAATCGGAAGCCGGTCAGTACGTGATAATTCCCGAGGTCTTATAGCTGAAAGTAATGGATCCATCAGGATTAATATCACCCGAAAGCACTTCGGTCTCATCTCCGAAATCTCCCGAAGCGCCCTCGAAACGGCCGGTGCCTCCCACGATCCAAAACTTCATTGTGAAATAAACCTTATTATCTACTATTCCTAACAAATATACATCACCCTCCCAATGTAGTACGTCTCCGTTCGCCGCGATCCAATCCGTTAAATAATGAATTTTCATATTGTCCGAATAAATATCTCCAAATCCCTCGCTTAAGAACCGTCCAAGATGTGTTGCTTCGCCTTTTTCCGTAACCATCACAGTAGTGTCACTCGTATAGACTACCGTGGCATCGCTCTGTATCTTTAAAGGCCGCGTCACTTGTTTCTTTGCGTCCGCAGTCGTGGCCAGCAAAAGAGTACATGCTGCGAGCACCCATACAATATTCCACTTTGACTTAAACATGTTATTTCTCCTATTGAAACAATATTCAATTCTTTATGCAAATACTGTCATTACTCCACGACGAAATTAACTATTTCATACGTTTTTTGATAATCACTTCCATGTCAATTCTAAACCTGGTTATTTTTGCGGACAAACCTTAACATATTATATATCACCATACGGTGGTCCACGCTGATGCCCGTTCTGAAAAACAAACGTTTGTTTATTATCCGGTACTGATAAATAATTTCTTTTTCTGTTTGTATTTTCTTTCATAATGGTTCTTACTCCTTTTATTTGACTCCCATATATACCCATCTATTTAAGCAGTGTCATCTTCCTTATCCCGGAAAAACTACCGCTCCGTACCATGTAAAAGTAGACTCCGGCTGCAAAACGATCGGCATCCCAGACTACCGAGTGATTTTCTGAGTTCAGGTTTGCCTTAAGGATGGTATCCACTTTTTGTCCTCCCACATTATATACCTCGACTGTGGTATAACCTGTCTTGTCTATGGTGAAGCAGATTGTCGTGCTTGAATTAAATGGATTGGGTGAGTTCTGTGTGACCGAGAAAGATGACGGAGCAGTTTCATTGAAACCGGTTTGGTTCGTGATTATGCCCATAAAAGAATCATGGGCGACAAACCATAATTTTCCTTGTGCTCCTTTTGTTATATAGATACCGTCATATGCTGATCCATAATCCACAAAATAATTCATAAGTGATTCGCCAAATTTTGTTTCGCCCGCTATATTCTTGTAAGCAACACCGGTTCCATCAGGAGCATACAGGCCGAAAGAGTTACCGGCAACATTATAACCGGTTGCGGTAAAGATCACGAAACCCTGATCATCCATTGACGTGGTGTACTTGTAGGGATGGGTGTTATAATCATTACACACCCATGGTCTTGGTGAGGTAGGATCCCAGTTATGATCGCCAATATAGTCTCCGTTCCGGTTTACCCAGAGAACAGCATCATCCGTAATTTCGGCATAGGGATCCATGACTGAGTTGATACAGGTTCCATGAGCTCCAAGGTCAATAAGCCCGTTTCGATAGTCGATATCAATTGGTCCGCCGCAGTTTTGTCCGCCTGCTTCGCCATCGTTAAGGTTTGCCCACCATTTGGAAAGATCAAGTTTTTTTACTTCACTTCCGTCCGTTGCATTAATAATAATAAGATGTGACTCTTTTCCCGCGGGGGATTGATCAGCATCCGACAGGAAAAGCCAGTCTTTTCCGTCGCTGACAACACCGGGACCCTTATGCCAGTCGAGTTCAGGCCATGATCCGCTGTATGTATATTCACCATTTACGCACCACGTGGTATCGAGAATTGCATTGCCATTGGGTATCCACTTCCATTTTCTAGTTGCCTTGATCCCTGGGATCTTGATTCCGTCAATAAAAAGCTTGCTCTTATCAGTAGGTAGCACAGCCATATAACCGGCAGTATATTCAGCCTTCGTTCTGGTTGTTTCCAAAAGACCAATGTCCGTCGGATCGCCTCCGACATTCCATTTCCGTACAACTCCACTTATTCCTTGCAATTCGTATATTACTGGTCTGGCAAGTGGTTTTCCATCTTCGTCTTTTTCCAAGAAGGTAATACCATTCCAGGAAGGCACCACTCTTATGTACTGAGTTACGTTTACTTTCTCGCTCCTGTTGTCATAGCCGAAGAGGTAGTATGTATATTCACCGGGAGGAACAGGAGTTCCGTTTTCATCCTTACCGTCCCAATTTATTGTGTTCGTACCGGGTTCCATCTGGTTTGACGGTGACACATACATGCAGGTGTCAATCCTGTTGACATGGTGCCATCCGAGAAAACCGTTGGTTACCATGGATACAGCAGAACCCTGATTCCTGGTGAAAACACAGAAACTTATGTCGGCAGGTGTACCGGAAACAGTCACCGGAATAGCAAGCGGTTTGCCGTCAAACTGGTAGTTTATTACCGGTGCCGCAGTCAGTTTCATGGTTGTGGGCGTAAATCCTGCAGAATATACGGGCACCACCGCGACTGAAATGATCGCAATTAAGAGCAGTATTTGTTTCATGGCCTTTCTCCTTTTTTATAGTTTTTGTCAACCATATTCATCTTTGATCATTTTTCCGGTATTTTCGTTTTCATTATCACCTCCATCGATGTATATTTAATGGTATTCCGGGCACAAAAAAACCCGGGCAGGGTGGGACTCCTAAGGACGTAGTTGCAGCCCGCCAAAGCATACCAACTACGTCCAACCCCCTGTTTACATCACGTTCCCTGCTGTAAATTTCTTTTTAATTTACTAATAGTTCTTTTATTGCTCCTCCTAATTCTTCATAACTGAAAGGCTTGGTAATATAGCTGTCTGCACCGGACTGAAGCCCTTCTTCTTTCTCATTATCCTGTCCTCTGGCGGATAGCATGATTATTTTTATGCCGTGCGTTTCAGGATCATTTTTTAAAATACGGCAAACTTCCAGACCGGATATATCCGGCATCATAACATCGAGTATTAGTAATGCCGGTTGCTGTTCTTTCACCAAGCGAAGAGCTCTCTGTCCATTTTCCGCTTCAATCGGCGTGAAACCGGTATTTTTCACAAATTCAATAAGAGCCACGCGGATAGGTTTTTCATCGTCCACAATAAGTATTTTCCTTTGTCCCATATTGCGTGGATTGTTGTTTTTTATCGACACGACGGGTATCATTCCCGAACCGTTTTTTTCTAATTTGGCTTCATCGTGAATTCGGGGTAGAGTAAAACTGACTGTAGTGCCTTTTCTCATTTCACTTTCAATCCAGATGCGTCCACCGAGCCGCTCGATGATTGATTTTGAAATGGACATTCCGAGACCGGTACCCTCTGAGTGATGATTGATGTTCTCAAGCTGGACAAACCGGTCGAAAACTTTCGGAATATCTTCCTTCGAAATACCTTTTCCGCTATCCTTGACCGAAATTGTGCAGGTTTCATGATCGCATTTCATGGATACAAGAATGGCACCTCCTTTACTATTATATTTGGCCGCATTGGAAATAATATTTGTCAATACCTGGATAATTCTATCACGGTCACCGAGTACCTTAACAGTTGTATTCTGAAGGGTATTCTTAAATCCTATGCCTTTTTTCTCTATAAGGGGTTGTAATTCATCCCAAGCCGCATCCATCATTTCACCAATATCAAGTCCTTCCCGTTTGAACGACATTCGGCCGGCCTCGATCTTCGAAAGATCCAGAACATCGTTAATGAGACGGGTAAGCCGCCGGCATTCGGCAAGCATGATTGAAAGGAATTCGTCCCGCTTTTTTTTCGACTTAACCCAACCATAGCGTAAAATTTCCGTATATGCAGCAATCGAACTCATCGGTGTCCTAAATTCATGGGAAACAAGGGATAAAAAATCATCTTTGGCCTTATCCAGAGACTCCAGTTCTCTATAGGCTTTTTCCAGTTCATGATGTTTCTTCTCTAATTTATGGGTCCCTTCATCGAGGTTTTCCCTGGTGATTTTGAGTTGCTCCGCCATACAGTTGAACGATTCGCTGAGAGTTCCAATTTCATCGCTCCGGTTCGTCATAACTTTCTGGTTAAAATCCCCATGCGCTATTGCACCGGCTGCATCCCCCAATTTTTTTACCGGGCGAACAATACTTTTCACCAAGAACATAGCACCGAATGCTCCAATCACAATGAATAAAAGAGATATAAGGATCGCAATACGATTGCCTTTCTCGATGGAGCGGCTCAGGTTATTAATCGAAACGTCGAGAACAGCATACCCTATCCGCTGCGGGGGGAAAGACGCTGTTAAATTCAAGGGTATACCCCCCCGGGATGGAACAATCCAGATATCGTAAGAAAAAATTTGACTTCGCTGAGCGAATGTAATCCACTTACCGTCCGGCGACCAGTCGGGTATATTGTGTTTTGGACGACCTGTTGTTGTAATTTTCCTGCCATAGGGATCACTGTGGGTGCCGGACCTTCCGCTGAAAGGAAAATCTGCAACATATACTTCCCACTCTGTTAATTCACGGGAAAAGAATGTCGGCAAGGTTTCATAATACGGTAATCGTATGTAACATATTTGCCTGCCATCAGGTGAAAAACATCCGCCCCACTGCTTATCCTTCAGATCAGGAAAAACAAGTCTGGTTTTCTTTGTTTCTGTATTATAAACATATAGTTTATAATTATCATAATCAGTATAGAGTATCCATTTACCATCATTCGAACATCTCGGAAACCAGTGTGCGCCCTCATGAAAGGTGAGCTGCTCCGGTGATCCACCATGCCGTGGTATCCTGTAAAGCCTTCGCTGATCTTTTATCAATAATGTAGTGATGATGTGCTGGTCGTCAGGAGTAAAACACGGCACCGGAAATATAAATGCTCCTTCGCTGGCAATTGTTTTGCTTATACCGGTTTCTCTATCAAGTATTTTTAAAACACACTGTTCCGGCTGTTTATTGACTGTGGTATAAACCAGATACCGTCCATTATTGCTCAGAAAACCATTTGAAGCCGCTTTAACCAGCGTTTGCAGTTTACGGTTTTGTATGGAAAAGCTCATGACGGCTGAAGTTTCAGACCGTAAGTCTGTACCAATCAGGGCTGAAAAAATAATTTCATCACTGTCTGCGGCAAATCTCTGAAATTTAAAACTAATGTTTGGATAATTCTGATAATTCATATCCTTATAAAAAGATTCGATTGATTCATTAATTGAGTCCGGTTTGGATACACCAATCTCTATTGGTATTATAATTCTTCTTGTCGAGGAATTTTCGGTAGGGAACCATTTGCCTGTGGAGTATGATTCTATTTCCGCCGGAAGATCTATATTCCCCCCCGTAAGTGATGTATAAGCGGAAGCAAGTATTCCCCCCGTAATATCTGTGAGGAATACATTCTCGATATCGGGTTCTCGTACTACACCAGAAACAAGATATTGTGTTACCTGAATGTTATTGATAAAAATATAATTTCTACTGTTGAAAGCTAAGTTTTGTGCCAGCGATTGAGCGCGTTTTCTGAGTTCGTTATCGAGCAGGGACTTGTGATACATCATAAAGTAAGAGGACAACAGTATAGAAACAGCGCTGAAAAAGAGCACGAAAATCAGTACCAGTTTCACCGTCAGATGGGTCTTTATAAGGTTTATAAGCGGCGTGAAGAGCATATGAATCACTCACTTGTGATATCGATATTTAAAAGTACAGTGTTTTTTCATCACTTTTTCACCGCTAATAATGAACAATTATAACATTTTTTCTATTTGCTCAAGGAGGACCGGAATTGGAATTGGCTTGATCAGATATTCATGTGCTCCACTGGCCAATACTGTATGCCGGTCATACTCGCTCGAATGAGCAGTGATTACCAGAATTTTTATTTCCTGATCAGAAGATAAATCATCACGGAGACGTCGACAAACTTCAAGTCCATCGATTTTGGGCATCCGAATGTCAAGAATCAATATATCGGGATTGAATTTTCCGGTTTTAATCAGTGTTTCATACCCGTCGGTTGCCGTTTCGACTTTCACATTCCAAAAACGTTTTTTAAGTGCAAAGGTGTATGCTTTTACAAGAGAGGCATCATCGTCAGCAACAAGTATTTTCTTTTGCTTATCGCCGAAAAATTCCTCGATGACAGGTATTTTATTGCAATCCAGAAATTCCCTGAATTCCTTTTTTGAGATTCTATAATTACCACCGGGATTTTTAAAAGCATTCAGCGCACCTTTTTTTATCCACCGGTTGACCTGCATCACCGAAACATCACAATAATGTGCAACATCGCCCGTATTCAACAGCGGGCCAAGTATTGATTTTTTGGGGGATTTTTCCAACACTATTCTTTCCTTTTTATAACAGATGTATCATAAACCACTTATATAATATATATAACACATATAACATTCTGTCAAGCATTTTTTCTTCAGTAAATAGTAAACCGAATACAAATACAAAGTATAAGCACGAATTTGATTGTTATTTTAAAAAATCTGTTATTTTTTTCAATACAGGGAATTCTTAAAAACTAATTCAAATAAAATATATTTTTGAATAACATATATCTGGAATTTGTATAATATTATATGATGTCTGGTATTCAGTGTTATGCTTTACTGAGATTTTCACATTTTACGTTTCGTAATGTTTTCACACGGAAAGGAAGTTGGTGAAATGAAAAGCGGATGGAATGTGTTGGTGAAAAGTACCCTGATTCTTGCACTGATTTTCGGAGGAAGCATTGTTTGGGCACAGACTCCCGATCCAAGGATAACTGCACTTGAAGAGAAAGCAAAGACTGTAAAAAGCTACAGCGCCGATATGTCCATGACCATCGAGGTAATGGGAAATAAAATGGTCACAACGGGTACTTTCATATACAAAAATCCCCAAAAGACAAAAATGGAAACAGAAATGGACATGGGCGGTATGAAAATGAAACAAATTACTGTTTCCGACGGGAAAACAGCTTGGACCTACCAGCCCGCAATGAATATGGTGACAAAAATCGATTTAGAAAAAGTAAAAGCTGAAACACAGGGAGAAATGCCGGAAAAGATAGGTTCCGACCTTTCAAAAGCTTTTAACGGATTAATCGACGATAGTACCTCCTATGTACGTTCAGACACTGTCGATGGTGTAAAAGTGAGTGTATTTCAGGGCACACCGGAAATAAAAGATGCTCCGAATATGCCGTTCACCCCCGCAAAAATCGAAACATGGGTTGGTGATAATGACGGATTGCTTAGAAAAATGATAATGTTCAACGATGAAGGCAAAGAAATGATGACCCAGTCTTATTCAAATATAAAAATCAATGTTGCCGTTGATGATAGCTATTTCGAGTTTACACCTCCGGAAGGCGCCCAGGTTATTGATATGACCGAGAGTTCGATAAATATACTGAAAGAAATGAAAGGTTCCGGTAAAGAATAATCGACTGGTGAACGATTGTCCTATATTTAAACAAAATGTCAAATTGCATTACAATTTTTTTTAAATAGTCAAATTCTATATTTCAGTCTATTAATTTTGAAAAGATGCCAAGCTGTAATAAAACAAGCACAACATGGAGGAAGAATTATATGCCTAAACGCATAACAAGACGTCAGGCGCTTACTGCCGGAACCGCAACGGGAATCACATTAGGTATATCGAAGAGAAATGCTCAGGCTGAACCGTTATCTGATGTCTGGGGTGAAGATTTTATGATGCAGTGGAGCCCGCCGGAGCATGTCAAGCGTGACCTGACTCCCGGAAACTCACATATTCGCCTGAGCTGTGCCGGATACGGTTTGAGAAAAGATGATTCAGTAACCCTGGTAGATCAGATCAAAGCTGTCCGCAAAGCCGGATACACTGCTGTCGAGGCGTCGAGCCGGACATGGGATTATGATATTACCGATTCCGGCATCCGGGAATTACAGGCAGTGCTTAAAGAGGTCGATGTTCAGTTTTATACACTGCATACATGGGTCAATATTATCGATCCCGATGCAACCAAACGCCGTGAAAATCAAAAGCATGTCGCACAGGCGGTGGAAGCTGCTGACCGTCTCGGTATGAAATTTATCCTTACCCACATTGGTGGGCGGAGTCCTGTTAACAAAGATATTCCTCATAAAGATAACTGGACAAAAGAAACATGGGAAATGTCAGTGACTGCTACCAAACAAATATTGAAAGACACCTCAGGCAGCAAAGTTTGTCTGGCATTTGAGGCTGTAAATTCATGTAATAATAATACACCGAAATCACATGTCAGGTTAAAACAGGATGTGGGAGATGAGCGCGTCAAAGTCACTCTCGATCCGGCGAATATGCTCCATGCAGGCACATTTTACCGGATGACGGAACTGATCAATGAGTGCTTCGATCTTTTAGGTGAAGACATCATGTATGCCCATGCGAAGGATAAGGAATGGACCAAAATGATGCCATCCATAGAATCGGTAATTATCGGGAAAGGATGTATGGATTATGAGCAGTACCTGGCACAGTTGAGCAGAATGAAGTATCCCCGTACCATGCTCATCGAACATCTTCCGAAGGAACAATATCCTCCGTCAAAGAAACATCTTGAGGATACTGCGAAGAAAATCGGAGTGAAAATATATCAATAAAGTCTGATATGTGTTTTTCGGTGAAATGATGCAATTGATAAAAAAAAGATTGTAATTTTGGATTTTTTTACTATGCTGTGAAATGTAATTTAAAACCCAGGATGTAGGTAGGGGCAGGTTCCGAACCTGCCCCCTACGTTTTACAATGTATTATAACCCTAATTTTTTACCTTTTATGCCAGTCCATGAGAAACCAATTCTTTTGCCTGCTCTAACGATGTCTGAACATCATTCAGAATATTTTCTATCTCTTTCGTGGACAATCCCAATTCACTCAGGACATCTTCGTCGAATTCTTCACCACGATAATTGATGCCGTTTGTTATTCCCTGGCTATTACATATTTTATTTGCCACAGATACCAATCCTGTACTGTCCTTTTTACTCCCGATATCCAGGTTTATTTCATGATGATTTCTCACCGTATGAGTTATATGTTTGTCAACATCCCACCATCTGTCGATGTACAATGCTCCGAGTTCTGCATGATCAATACCGAAAATCTCCTGTTCCTGATCGAAAAGAGTCTCATCCTTACCCTCAATATCTTTCAAGAACGTATCATATTCGATGGGAATGAGATACGCAAATGCCATAATACCGATATCGTGCATTAAACCGGCAAGGTATGTAATTTCCTGTTTTTCCTGAGATAATTTTATTTTACCCGAAAGTGACTGAGCGAAAATAGCAACCGCAAGTGAATGGAGCCAGAACTGAGAATTACTCAAAAATGTGCTCTCAGTAAATAACGGGCAAAGTTTCAGGGAATATACAAGCTTAACAAGCATATTCAATCCGATTTTGGTAATTGCCAGCGGCAGAGTTTTTATCGCTGTGGTGCTTCTACTGTAATATACACTATTCGAAAGCTTGATAATATTCCAGGCCAGTACCGGATCGATCTCGATGAGTTTGGCGATATCTTTTATATTTGTTTTAAGGCTTTGTGTCATTTCCCTGAGACGTATCACAATATCGGGAAGAGGCGGTAGTTCACCCTCTTTTTCTATAAGGTCAAGAATTTTATCTCTCATTATTCCTCCGGCATTTTGTTTCATCTTATACAATACTCCTGTCACCATATATAAAATAATACATATTATTTAACCTAAATCAAGTAAATATTCAAATCTTTTATTATTGTATAGGGGATATAATTTATTTTTTTTGACACATGTTATTTGTTGAGAAAGAACTGTATAGGGGAAATAAAAAAAATATCTTTATATTACGGTAATATTGCCGATATACATAATACGGAAACAAGCCGGTAATCAATAATTTTTGTAATTTTTTTAAATTTCAGGCGTTTCATAAACATAAATACTATTAAGAGTTCCGGGCACAAAACATGGATTTAAAAAAAATCTTCACACATAAAAATAATTCGGAACCTGCCGAAAATCTGAGATCGGGCGAAGACCGCCGTCAGGAGAACATTCCGGTGGCCGAAACCAAAAGGACCAATGAAGACCGGCGCACTCTCATTGAGAGTCACAGCAAAATCATTGAAACATATGGTAAAATACCGATGTTCAAAAACCTTTCCAATGAACAACTTCTGAAAATACTTCGAATATGCTCTAAAACGAAATGTACAAGTATGAATTATCTTTTTCGCAAGGGTGAAGAATCCAAAAACATGTATATTCTCATGAAGGGAAGGCTTAATATTATGTTGAGGACAAACGAAGCCTGGAAAACCATTACGCCTTTCGAGAGTGTCGGTGAAATGGGATTTTTTAATAATTCACCGCGTTGTACCGATGTGACAGCCGAAACAGAGTGCATACTTCTTCAACTGAATAAAAACGAGGTTTCAAAATTGTTTTCAGGAGACAGGGAATTACATGTAATAATTCTTCAAAATGTCATACAGGAATTGACGAAAAAAATATTATCGGATCATGACGAAATAGAGGAATTGCATTTCAGAATAAATGCTATCGATAAAATATGATCTGAAAAATACTTGTATTATAAGTCGAAGTATCAACTCAATTTAAATAATGTTAAAGAAGTGGGCTCAGCAATTTGGCAATTGCCTGAAACACCCGACGTAAAAGAGATCTGTTCCTCCACACCTCATTGGTCAATTTCACCGACTTGTCCTTGAATTTGTTTTGTTCAATACGTATTTTTTCAGTAACATCAAGACCATACAGCACCATGTTGATTTCGAAATTCAGGGAAAAGGAGCGCATGTCTATATTGCTTGTACCAATAAATGAAATATCGTTATCGATGGTCATTGTCTTTGCATGCACCAGACCATCGGTAAATAAATACAGATTAGCTCCGAAATCCAGCATATCATCGTAATATGAGCAAGTAGCAGCCCCCACAACTTTCTGATCAGACTTTTGCGGGACTATCAGTTCCACCTTAACTCCACGTAATATCGCTACCTGAATCGCCTGTAAAAAAGCCTCATCGGGTACAAAATAGGGAGTTGTTATCGTTACCTTCTGACGAGCCGAATGAAGCGCTGCAACAACCATTCTCTGATAGTTTTCCATAGGATAATTTGGCCCGCTGGGAAGAGTCTGTACCGGTATCGATCCTGTAATCTTAGGTTTGGGAAATATATCTTTGCCCTTAAGTATTTCATCGGTTTCATAGTACCAGTCGCTAATAAAAACCGCCTGTAATTCAAGAACCACAGGCCCTGTCAGCCGAACTGTCAGATCGCGCCATGCCAGATCTTTATGGCCATATCCCGGATTAGTAATATTTTGTGAACCTGTATAGGCTATTTCACAGTCGATAATAGCAAGCTTACGATGATTTCGCAAATCAATTCGAGCCATGAATTGACGGAATACATTCACAGGCAGCGCCGGATATAATTCGATTCCCTGATTTTTCATGTGATCGCCTAATGTCTTGATCATTGTACGTGAACCGACAGCATCAACCAGTACACGGCATGTAACTCCGCGTTTAACGGCTCTATATAAGGCATCTGCGACACGTCTTCCCGTTTCATCATCAGTAAAAATATAAAACAGGAGGTGAACATGATATTTTGCTATATCTATATCTGCAATTAGCTTGTTAATTAGGTCTTCGGAACCTGAAATCAATTCCATATCATTTCCGCCGAGAATAGGCATATATCCAAGGCGCTGAGCTAATGTGACTGTCGAAATCTGATCCTGATTTAAATGCGGATGAACTATATGAGGATGGTTTTTAAAACGGTTTCTGACCGTCTGTAATTCTGTAAGTAACCGTGAATGAATCCCTATTCGTCTTTGTGGGAGACGGTTTCTACCAATAAATATGTAGAGTACAAGTCCCACCCACGGTATGAAAAAGATGACCAAAAGCCATGCCATCGCGGATTTCGGTTGACGCCGCCGTGTGACTTCAACAAGCATTATCAGACGAATTACCCATTCGCTGACAAGATATAATACAGACCAAGGAATCATACAATAAAAAACCGGAAGAGTATAATATGTACATTATAACACTAATATATTTTGATCTCAAGTATACTAAATCAATCTTTAACAAACAACAAATTGTATCTGAATATTATTGGGCATGTATGAATCAGTTGAAAAGATACTTTTTTTTGATTATATTTAGTTATTATTATAATTGTTGAAGTTAAATAATACGGGTATTTATGAGATTATCAAAGAAAAAAAACATATTACAAAATAATGATATTTCCCCCTCTCATCACACCAAAAACGGATTCAGTAATCCAAATCCGGATTATGAACAGAGTACAATTAGCCGTGATATGAAAAGGGTATTGTTTGATCGCAGAAAAGCACAGAAAAAAATCAGGCGATTATCATATACCATGGAATCGGTTGAAAATGATGGTTCATATTTACGGTCAAATTATGAAGAATTCACGGTAACATGGGCCGGGCATTCAACTGTGTTAGTTCAGATCGAGGGGCAAAACATTTTACTGGATCCGATATGGAGCAACCGTGCTTCACCGGTTCCCTTTGCAGGGCCGAAAAGATACATTAAACCCGGAATTGATATTGAAAACCTGCCCGAAATTCATTGTGTGCTTCTGTCACACAATCATTATGATCATTTCGATAAATCCACTATTAAACGACTGAAAAACAGCGAGTTGTTTATCGTTCCACTCGGATTTGGCAAAGAACTCAGACGAATTGGTATAATAAATTACATCGAACTCGACTGGTGGGAACGTGTTACCCACAACGATATTGGATTTGTGTGTACGCCATCACAACACAATTCTACCCGTAGGCTCATCGACCATGACAAGACGCTCTGGTGCAGTTGGATTATACAGGGAAAGCGCAACAATTTATTTTTTGCCGGTGATACCGGTTATTTTCCAGGTTTTAAAGAAATCGGTTCCCGTTTTGGCCCGTTTAATATTGTATGTCTTCCCATCGGCGCTTATTTACCAAGGAAATACCTGGAACATGTTCATATGAGCCCAAAAGATGCGCTGCATGCCTACCATGATTTACAGGGCACAATATTTCTTGCCATTCATTGGGGTACTTTCAATCTCGGTAATGACCCTCCGGATATGGCGCCGAAAGTGTTGAAGGAAGAAATAAAAAAAATGAACTTGGACGAAGACCTGTTCTGGATTTTAAAACACGGGGAAACCCGTATTATTAAAGACAGTTCTCCGATTACTTAATGTAATTTCAGGCTGTTTATTCAGAAAATTATTTACAACACATGATACTTATCCCACATATCTCTCATTGTAGCGCCATCGTCTAGTTTATCACGTATCTCATTTTCAACTTCAACACGTTTCGCCGCTTCCCTGATGACTTCCAACTCGATTTCTTCAGGGATAAAAACGATACCGTCCAGATCGGCAAAAACGATTTGTCCGGGTTTTACCCGCCTCCCTCCTATTATTACCGGACAGTCATATTCGACAACAGCGGCACGGTCTGTTGTGTCGATAGGTGAAATACCACGAACAAAAGTAGGAAAACCAAGGTTAATAAGCTTTCGGGCATCACGGGTATAACCATCCACTATAACTCCCCGGCATCCGCGTTTCTGCATTGCGGTTGCGGATAGCTCATCCATGATTCCTACTTCCAACTGTTTATCGGATGAGGCGACGGCAACCTGACCTGCTTCAAGGCTATCGAGAAGTTCTATTGCAAGCCTGTACGGATCTTCGGTTCCTGTTTTCATCGGTGCATTCAAAAGGGTTCGGACACGGCCGGAACACACCGCACGAGGAAACAACGGATGAATCATAGCGGCCGGACTTACGGCACATTCGGGATATCCCATTTCGTCAAGTATATCGGAAAGAGCACCCGCGTAGAAATTTTTTTCCATATAAATAAACATTTCAATTTCATTTTTGAACTTCATAAAAAACTCTCCTTTAAATCTCTTTGTAATACTTTACCGTAATCCACACCATTCTTGTATAAACAGAATTAATACTGCAGATTCCAAGTTAATTTTATCAAGTATAACATGTTCATGATCGGTATGTGCCGTCTCTATCTCACCCATGCCGGTCATAACTGTGGGTACTCCTAAGAAATTCGTATAAAAGCATGCATCACCCGAAGCAGGCAGACCCTTAATTTCCATATTAACACCCATTTTTTTATAACAGTCTTGAAGAAGTTTAACGAATGACAAACCGGGATCGATCCTGCTCATGTCATGTTTGTACTGGAATGTCATTTCAAAATTGTCCCTGAGCCATTGGGAACCACGTGTCTTTACACGTTCGATCATTTGATTCATCACTTCTTCTTTTGGAGTCGTTAAAAAACCAAACACTCCTTTAAATACAGCTTTCTGAGGCGCCATTGCCGGCCAGTCTCCCGCATGAACCTCACCATATGTTACCGGCATCGGATTGTCAATACCGGAAAACATCGGATCATCATCCTTTGTCGCAGCCAGAAGTTCATCGTGGTAATCCTCGATGATGTTCATTGCCTCAACAGCCATTTTGAATGCACTGACCGTGGTTTTCGCAGATCCTGAATGACCGGCACGACCATTAACCGTTCCGGTAAACCAGACAGCGCCCCGTGATGATGTGTATATTCCGCCGCCGCCATCTATATTGATACAGCAATCCGCCTTTTCATCCGTACGGATAAAGTTCAGTGTTCCGTTACCCCCGGTTTCCTCCTCGATCACAATATGAAAAATAACATCACCCTTTGGTTTAACTCCAAGCTTTTTCATTGCTTTGAGCATAGTCCACATAACTGCTATTTCGCCTTTATCATCTGAAGCGCCTCTCCCATACATGGCGCCGTCTTTTATGTAGGGATCAAACGGGCGATCGTGCCCGGCCGACGGAGGGACCACATCGACATGCGCATTGAATATTACGCTTTTACCGGTACCGTCGCCTTTTAATACAAGCCTTAAATCGGGTCTGCCCTCGTATGGCCTCTCATCCATCCTGAACTGATAATCGGGATCATTCACGATAGCTTCAGGCACCGGCACCTTTTCACAGATATCGGTAATATCTTTGAATTGATCATAGAGCCAGTCTATGGCGGGGCCTTCATAACCCGGAGTTGATTCAAACCGTAAAAGCCTGTCTAGAAAGGAGGTCATATCTGTTTTCAGGCCGTTACAGACGGTACGGATTGTTTCATTATCGTGCATCAGACACTCCATCGATTTTTAATTGAGGATAAACGGGAATTACGCTTGTAAAGTTGATTCTTATCATAAAGAATAAAATACACAATCGATATTTATTTATCATCTGTATTTCTATCTAAAACTTCCCGTACCTTCTCAGCCAAAGTTATCATATTGAACGGTTTCTGTATAAACTCCACACCTTTATCGATTACGCCATGATGCGCGATGACATCCGCCGTATATCCTGACATAAAGATTGTTTTAATACCGGGTTTTATCGGTTGTATTAGTGTTTGCAATTCCTTACCGTTCATAACAGGCATCACAACGTCGGTAAGAAGCAAATGAATTTCTCCTGTATAATCGTTTACCAGTTTGATAGCCTCATCGGTAGTATTACATGCTAAAACCGAGTAACCATACCGGGAAAGCACCTTTTGGGCAAGACTGAGAATATGCGGTTCGTCTTCAACAATCAATACGGTCTCATTACCTTTGAGCGGAATTCCCTGCATCTTTTCCACGATTCCTTCATGTTCACCCATAAATCGTGGGAAATATACTTTGAAAGTGGTACCTATACCCGGTTCACTGTACACATTAATGATACCATCATTCTGCTTCACAATCCCATAAACAGTTGAAAGCCCCAATCCTGTTCCTTTGCTCTCGCTTTTTGTTGAGAAGAATGGTTCGAACGCTTTATCACGCGTTTCGGCATCCATACCTACTCCGGAATCCGAATATGCCAGCATAACATATTCACCGGGTGATGTATTTACATTCTTTTCATCGAATGTTTCATCAAGAGACACATTCCGGGTTTCAATTTTAATTGTGCCGACGCCTTCGATAGCATCCCTCGCATTGACCGAAAAATTAACCAATATCTGGTCAAGCTGGGAAGGATCGATTTTTATGTTCCAAAGACCATCAGCCAAATCAAATATAAATCTGATATCCTCACCAATCAATCGGCTCAGCATTTTTTGCTGTGCATTGATAATCTTGTTTAAATTTAACACTTTCGGCGATATTATCTGCTTACGGGAAAACGTCAGTAATTGCCGGGTTATCTGCGTTGCACGTTCTGCAGTAGTTTTAATTTCAGTAACATCATCATAAATACTATCCCGGGAATTAAGTTCCATTAGAATGAGTTCACAATTACCGGTAATGATGGTCAGAAGGTTATTGAAATCATGTGCGACACCTCCGGCTAACTGTCCGATCGACTCCAGTTTCAAAGATTGTCTGAGTTTTTCTTCGAGTTGTATTCTCTCTTCTTCCGCATGTTTTCGTTCGGTTATATCTTCTACAACTGTAGCAAAAAAACCTTTCTTGGGGGAGTATGCCAGAATTGAATACCATTTGTCTAAAGGTTCGGCATATTGTTCAAATCTTATTTCCTTATCGTTTAAAGCGACTTCAGCATATAAAGGGATCCAACCGGCCGGATCATTTTCGATTCCGGGAAACACCTCGGTGACCGTTTTCCCAAGAATATTTTTAGTACTTATCCCGGTCATCCGACGATAAGCGTTATTGACTTCCCTGAAAATAAAATCCACCGGCTTTCCATTTTGATCAAGTACTATCTCGTGTAATGCAAATCCGTTGAGCATGTTATCGAACAATGAACGGTATTTTCTTTCACTTTCCGATAGCGCTTCCGTAGCAAGCTTTTGATCGGTTATATCGATTAAATTGCCGATAATTTTTACAATTGTATCATTTTCTTTCTGCGCATAAGCCGTGGTTCTGACCCATTTTCGTTCTCCCCGGTTCGATGAAAATTTTACCTCCAAATCATACGGGATACCCTCATTAACACAACGAGTAAATGCATTAACAATTTTCAAACGATCATTAGGGTCATAACATTCGATGCTTTTGTCTATTAGTTGCTTTGAATCTAATTCGTTTTCGCCTTTGGAGAAACCATGGATATTATAGACTTCTTCTGTCCAAAATATTTTCTGATCCGGTACATTATATTCCCATCCTCCGACTTTTGTCAATTTCTGGACTTCATTGAGTAATTTCTCACTTTTTCGAAGAGCATCCTCGGCAAATTTTCGGTCGGTAACATCCTGTACTGTCGATATCATAACATTTTGATCAGGGAGCGGAATATTCATCGCAGTGACATATTTGTTTGTTTTTTCCTGAGTGGTTATTTTAATGTCGTTCCAAATCATCCGTTTCGGATCACCACTGTTGATATCATCCAAAACTCTTGACATTATTTCCTGCCGGTAGTCCGGGTCCGGATATACCAATTCGAAGAAATGTTGAACAGAGTCAACTTTTTCACGAGGCCAGCCATAGATATTCGCAAACTGTTTGTTCATGTAAATAACACTGCCATCGAGTGTGCTATTTACTGCAAGACCTATGGGAAGATTATCAAGAATAGTTTCGATAAAGATATTCCGTTCTTTTAGATACTCTTCACTCTTACGCAGTGCTTCTTCATTTTTTTGACGTTCACTAACATCACGGACAACAGCCAAAATTATCGGCCGTTCGTTCATAACAAGCCGATTCATATGTATTTCAGCAGGATAGTGAGAACCATCTTTCCTGAGAATATGACTCTGCACTTTTGCGGTATCACCGGTTTTAAGCGATAACCATATTTTTTGCCTGTCATGTCTATCTGCACTTTCGGGATCGATATCATTGACAGAAAAATTAAGTAACTCATCTTGCGAAAAACCCGTATGTAAACATGATGCCTGATTTACAATCAGGAGTTTGCCATCCAAATCGAGTACAAATACACTATCGGGTAAATTTTCAATTAAAGCTCTGAATCGTTGTTCACTATCAAAAAGATCTTTCCGGGTGCGTTTTCTTTCTGTGATGTCACGAGTTGTTCCATGAAATCCAACTGGCTTGCCTTCATCGTTTAGGAGCGATGTGCTATGAACTTCCACTGATATCGGGCTACCGTCACGACGGCGCATTACTGTCTCAAATATAATTCCCCGGTGTTTGTTAAGATGCTCCAGATGATGAGTCATAATATCTTTCATCCGTTCCATGTATTCTTCATCGCAGTGGTCTGATAACAATGAACCGATCCATTCTTCCGGTGTATAACCAAACATGGTTTTGATAGCTGAATTAACATAGGTAAACCTGCCATTCATATCCATTTTCCATATGGCATCCAATGTATTATCGGCTAACAAACGGTAACGTTCTTCACTTTTCTTGAGCGCTTCCTCTGCTTGTTTCATAACGGTAATGTCAGTGATAAATCCCTCAAGAGTCTTTACCTCACCCTCACAAATTACAGTATATCCCTGTTCCCATAACCATTTTTCTTTCCCCTCTGCAGAAATAATACGGTAAATCAGCGCATACGAACTATGTTCTTTCACTGCTGTCCGTATTGTGTTGTATACCATTTCGCAATCATCCTTATGAATTAATTTATTAATGGAGATCGCACCATTACCAATGAAATCTTCGGGATCATAACCTGTTAATAATTTCGAACCACCGCTGACATACTCCATGGTCCAGTCTTCATCGTTCTTACAGCGATATACCATACCATTCAGATTGTCGACCAGTGTATCGAACTGTCTGGCTTTTTCCCTGAGGCGCTTTATTTCTTCCATGAGCTCTTCACGGGTTGGCTTGTCATCCATAGTAAAAGCTCCCGATA
>JAFGMP010000119.1 GCA_016927495.1 Candidatus Latescibacterota bacterium
ATATCGGCGTATAGTCAAATCAGCCACGGATGGGCATGGATTTACACGGATAAAAAAATTGGAAATAATGGAGTTTTAAACAAGGGGGATTGCCCCCTTGTTTTTTTATGACTGAATGTCAATATCAAAAGGATATAATATGTTTGTTCATAACTGTTTATTTATAGTACTGATTTATGAATTAATCAAAATATAGTTTTGAAAAAATGTGGGAAAGTGTATATTTTGTAAGTATGTAATATGAGAAAAAGATTCACATAAAATTAATGATTAAATTAAAAAAATAGCAAGTAATAGAAAATGAGATATTTGAGCGTATAAAGAATTTTGTGTAAATGACCGAAAAATATATTATTAACGAATACCTTGAATTGTATGAAAATAGCATAACAAATAACTAAAATTGATTTGGCTCAAAAGTGTATCAAAATCTCATTTTTATGTTATTGTTACCCCCACTTCACCATTTTACCTTACCTCCTCGTATCTTTATATACATACTATAACATCTTTCTACACATAGAAATCACTCATGAAAACAACCGTTATCATCAATGATCAGTTAATGCATTTAGCCCTGAAAGTTTTCTGGAAAAAGTCGAAAAAAGAAGTCATCTGAGCCGAACTGTAACTGCCGGTAAAATTTCTCTACTATATCACCCATCACTCCTCATTCTTCCCTAACGCCTTTTCTACCATGGCAACCACTCCCTGAACCATTTCATCCTCGACCTCTGGAGCCCAGCCGCAGGGCGATGCGTACTGGATTCGGATGACCTGCGCCTGATAGGAATCGAGCCTTACCAGTTCACGGGTCGGGATATAGAGATTCTGCTCGCCCATGTAGGCAAACACCATAATGGGTGTCGTGCGGCGAAACGTGTCCTTGATACGCATCCCGATGGGCGCGCAGACCTCGCCCTGCATGGCAATCAGCGGCATGGTGCCGATTTTGGCGACGATGACCTCCTCGAACCGGCAGGGAAATGGCCGTGAGTCATCCGCTTCATGTGACAGATAACCCTGGTCACGGCAGATAAGCTCATCGGATCTGGCGGGAAACGGTATGCCCTCTTTATAGTACCGCATCAGTTCCCTGATCCAGTTGGTACCGCGGTTTATGCCGTGGTCGAAACCAATGTCGAGAGGAATGTCCCGTGCGAGTTCCAGCGCTTTTTCATATGGCAGCGGCGGAGCCAGCGGCAGCGAAATAACCTCCATGCTGCCCGAAATCGGACCGGTTACCTCCTGCATAGGCCCGTCCGCAATATCGAGGACGATGTGCGCCAATTCACTGCCGAGTTTCTGTGCGGCTTCCACGGTGTCTTCTATTCCTTCGGGCGGAATCGCAAACTGGTTGGCACCGCATGCATCGCCGTACAGCGCAAGCACACCGGGGACAGAGCGTTCGATCTCATCGAGCGCATAGCCGGGATGCCCTACATCGATCTTTGTCCTCGATGTACTCAGCGGATGGGTGGGATGGTTCTTGCGAGGTGATGTAGGGGCAACCCTTGTGGTTGCCTTCGTTTGGATGTTGATACAAAATCATAGGTTTCATAAGGGCACAACATCTTGTGCCCTTTTTTATGTCCGAACCTTGATTCGCTTGATTTGCCTGATTACCTGATTTTAAAATCATGGCCATCCTTTAATCGGGTGAATCATGTTCAGACAGTTTATTTCCATTTTCACCATTTCTTTGCAACTCTGTAACTTTCTTCATTTATAATAATACGTTATCGTTTGCCCGGCATCGGCTACAATATATTGACCGGTCATTGAAGTCATAAAGTGAGTCACCGCATAGATTGCACCGGCTATATCCTCCGGTGTCGACAGCCGTTTCAGTGCACTTGCGTTTCTGAGCGCATCGAACGATTTCTCGAGAAATTCATAACACTTCGGCGTCGGAGTAGTACCGGGCAGCACCGCATTTATCCTGATGTTATAGGGCCCCAGTTCATTGGCCACAGAGTGAACGAGCCCGATCATTCCGGCTTTCGCTGAGCTGTATGCAGGTTGACCGAAACTCATCAGAGCATTGACACTCGATATCAGTGTTATCGTCTTGTTCGGGGAACTGTCCGCCTTTATGAGAGGGAGAAATTCCCTGACGAGATACAGGTGAGATTTGAGATTAAGGTCGATCGATCTGCTGATTGTTTCGGGATCGACAGTCTCTATGCCATTGTCCACAGTTTCATCCGGAAGCGATCCTCCGGCCAGATTAATCAGATGAGTAACCGTTCCAAAACCTTCTTTGATTTTTTGCGCAAAGTCACGGATTGATTCGTAGCGCATCATATCAACAGGAAAGTAATGTACGTCATCCCCTGACTTGTCTAAGAGATTTTTTGCCGCAATTTCATTTATATCTCCGATTATTACGGTTGCACCAACTTCTGCATATTTCCGTACGGTTGCATGGCCGATGCCGCCCGCGCCTCCGACGATAACGATTGTTTCTTTCTCAGTGTTTTCCATTATCCCTGACCACCTATAAATTATGAACGGCCAAACAGCCGTTTGCCCCTGCAGAAAAACGTATCAATCTCACTCCCCCACTTCCTCATACCCAACATCATCTGCCCAGACTGTACCCGAATAGACTTTGAACCCGGTAAAGGCTTTGGTCATTTCATTATGCAATCGGCATTTCAGTTCGTACCTCTTCCATGTTTTTTCCACCATCACATGGTTTACATAAATGCCGAGGCCCCACTTCGATTCATCATGAAGCGTAATATCCACCGGTGTACCATCTTCAGACGCCCTGAGCCAGATGGAGTACACCACATCCTTCGCCGGATTAATATCGAAAACTACCGAACTGACTATGAACGCATAATCCACGCCCGATTCGGGATCTCTTGCCGGGGTAACCCTGAGCGAGCATTTACCCGAATGTTTTACCTTCGTGTCGAGTTGAAACTCCCGATACCTGTATGGATTAGGTGTAATCGTATGCCAGTCGAGTGGAGTTCGAGACTTCTCAAAGCTTTTAGGGTCACTCTCCTCGAAACCTGGATTGGGAAGTCTGACATTGACAATACGGGAGAAATCGAAAACTGACGGATCATATTCGATTACAAACTCACTGGGAAAGCCGCTGCGACCGACATCGTTAATAGATGCGATTTTGAGCGAATTTCTGCCCTTTTGCATTTTCCAGACGTATACATCGCCGTCAATCGGAACAGTTTTCCCATCGACATCGAGCTTGTAGTGTGAAAAATTCGGGGTAAAGGTGGAAAAGTGAGCTTCGAGCACAACGTTTTCACCGGGAACCGACACTTTTTTCAGATCAACCCTGACCTCGTTAAGCGGCCATTCAAAATTTTCGATTTCCCAGGCGTTGTCACAGGTAATCTGGGGCGGTGTCGTTTCATCGGCCCATTTAAGCTGAGGCCCCCACCATTCCCCACCGCGTGGATTGTACGGCACCATAAAGCCGTCGACATCAAGATTTTCCTTCGACTGCGGGTGCACCGTATGATCGTTACGCATAACGACTCTGACATCGTAATAGTAATCCTTCAGGCCTTTTGATTCGTCCTCCGTAATCGGTGTACGTTTACCTGCATGAAGTATGGTATCAGCCTTTTTTGTCTTGAGGTCCCAGTATTCAAGGTCTTTGCCATTTTCACCGAAGACAAGATAAATACCCTCAGTGTTGTTTATTGAATCATGTAGCTCTTTCGCGCTTAACGGAATACCGTCACGTTCGTAATAACAGTTCATCCAGGGATCTACAAGCACCCATTTGCGGTACTCATTGCTATACACATCGGTCACCGTGTGGGCATCCTGATCTTTTCGGTTGATTCCGAGCATACGAGCGGTGAGTCCTGCCGCATTGCATGCCTGCACGAATAGCGCTGCTTTGAAAGTGCAAAAGAATGTATCGCCGTTCTCTATTCTGTCGAGGACTTCATGGGCATCCCATGCAGGATACGGTAACGGAAGCATGTGGCCGTACTGTTTGTTTGCCCAGTCGGAGATGCACTGAATCAATTCGAGTTCTGTCGCCGAAGATTTCTCCATATCCGCTATTCCGGCGCGGTCATAGAGTTTTCGCACTTTGAGGTGTGACATGTCCTGATAGGTAAACGGATACGCGGGTTTGACCACACGGCCGTTAACAGTCTTCAGAAATGTGATACCGTGAAGACGATTGAGGTCATAACAGAACGGCGGCGCAAGGTATGACTGAGCTTGAAATACTACGGCAGTATCCCCGCGTTTCTGTGCTTTCCTGTATGAATCCGAAGTTGGATCAGCATACAGATTCATTTTTAAAACAGATGTTAATACGAGGGTAAGTAAAATTACATAAGGCTTTTTCATCGATACTTCCTTCTGCCTTTGGGTGATTATTCTTTCGTTTGAATTTCCCCGGATCTTTCAAGGGCAATTTTTGTGAAGATTGGCCCGACTATTTCAAAAAATATACATGTCGCGGTGATAGTTGTGATGATTGAAATTCCTATCTTATCGGCATGTTCCGTTCCGATCAGGGCAAACTCTTTACTGACTATAAGGGATAAACCGATTGCAACGCCTGCCTGCGAGAGAATACCAAAACCGAGATATTTTTTAATTTTTTCATCCGATTTTCCTATCACAGCGCCAATATATGCGCCGCCTAAAAGACCGGTAGAGCGGCCGACTATATAGACAAAACCCACCATTCCCATAGCGGGTAGCGCAGACACATTTAGATGTGCACCGGCAAGGAAAAAGAACAAAATAAAAAGAAACGGATTCGTCACCCGAAGTTGCCTCGTTACCTTTTGAACGAGCGATTCACGGCATGTGTTGACCAGAACGATACCCACTATCATATTAGTAAGAATCAGCGAGAGGTGATATCGTTCCGAAAGGCCGATAGCCATCAGCACAAATCCGAAAACAAGGATAAAATAATCCCGTTCCTGTGAGAGACGGCGTATCAGAAAGCTTAAAACAAAACCGAGTACCCCGCCAAATATAAAACTCATCATGATTTCAAGCACAGGATCAACTAAACTTCCCAGCATGTTTTCCGTTATACCGGAACTTTCACTTGCCAGAAGATGTTTTGCAAGCGCTGAAGCGAATCCGAATATGATAATCGCAAGACCGTCATCAAATCCCACAACGGCATAAAGCGCTTTTGTAAGGCTGCCGCGCGCCCGGTATTCCTGAATTACCGCTACAGTCCCGGCAGGTGCGCTTGCAGGCGCCATAGCTCCGAAAACGAGCGCCATGGGTAAATCGCGGGTTAAGAGATATACAGCCCCGAGTACAACAAAAAACGCCGCAAACGATTCCGACAGTATAATCACAACTATGCCGAATCCCTGACGTCTCAGCGAAACAAGGCTCAACTCGGTTCCTATCATAAAAGCCACGAAACCCAGGGTTATTTCAGTGATAAATTCAAGGTGGTGAAGGTCGGTTGTCTTAACCAATCCTGCAAATGATGTACCTAATAATACTCCGAGGAGCATATATCCCAGTAAAGACGGCAGCCGTATTTTCCGTGCGAGATCGCCGATATAATATCCGGCAACTGCGACAAGTCCCAACAGGATAAAAAATTTTTCATTCGGTTCCATTTAAAAACTGGCTCTTTATAATAGTGTGTCGGTATTTCATGTGCTTTTTCAATGCTGAATTCAGTCAATAAAAGAACGATAATTTCAAAAAATATACTTGTCGCTGAAATAATAACCGATAATCGTTACAATACGCATGAGTGCCATGCATTTAACATTCATGATCGTACTTTCTTACATTTCGAGCGAACCTGCCGCATACAGTATTTCCTGCACCATAACCAAAACACCGGTACGATTTTCGAGATTTCCGGTAACACGTTCTATTGACCGAAGAGTTTCGTTTGTAAGAGAATTCTCGACAGCGGCGACGATAATTCTACTGTTACCCAAATGTGAATCGCTCCATAAACTTGCAAAAAGCGGCATTTTAACGAGATATTCACGGGTATTTTTTGCTTCTATGACAATTACCGAACTCGATGGCATGGCTTCGAAAACCTCAAGTATCTGCTGAAATATATCTTCATCCTGGACGATAACATGAAAGAGACGTTTATTCTCATGTCCTTTAGTTTCAACAGCATCGTGAGTATGCCGTAGAAAACTTTCACGTACGGTTTCCGGTGTATGTTGCGACACTATTTCATCGACAACTCCGGGTATTCTGAGCGTTTGGGAAATTGCAGCGAGGAGTTTTATATAAGCATTTGCTTCTTCTTCCGGTGCGATAACAAACACAATCAATTTTACCGGTTCGTCATCCATCGAATCAAAATCCACACCTTCTGAAACCGTCACAATTCCCATAACAAAATCCGATATACCTTTTAGTCTGCAATGTGGTATTGCAATACCTCCGCCAAAACCGGTGGAACCGAGTTCCTCACGTCGTTTCAAACCATCAAGTATTTTGTCTTTTTTCACTCCGCTGAGATTATGATTCATGTGCGCAAGCCGGACAACCTCATTAAGCACAGCTTCTTTATCGGAAATATCTTTCCTCACCGATATGCTCTCAGGCTGTAAATATTCGACAAGATTCATATATATCACCTCCCTATCTTGAATATTTTCATATAAACCGACATTTATGGAACTCGAAGTATATTGTATTTTTCAAAATAACGCATGATTGTGTTAACACATTCTTCAACGGATAACCTTGATGTATCAATTAAAATTTCCGGATTAAGCGGTTTTTCATATGGTGCATCGATACCGGTAAAATCAGATATCTCGCCGTTGCGGACTTTTTTATATAAACCTTTTACATCACGTCGTTCGCATATATCGAGAGATACATCTAAAAAAATTTCGATAAAACGCTCCTGTCCAACCTTTCTGCGCACTCTGTCGCGGTCATCCCGATACGGTGAAATCAAAGCCGTTACGGTTATTAATCCGGCATCGGCAAATAACACAGCCAGTTCACCGATACGTCTGACATTCTCACGACGGTCTTCCGGGGAAAAGCCCAGATCTGAATTGAGGTTGTGACGGATATTATCGCCATCGAGCACATAAGCAAGATGCCCTAAAGTGATTAGTTTTTTTTCAAGAGCACAGGCAATCGTGGATTTTCCCGATCCGCTCAGACCGGTAAACCAAACAACACAACCACGCTGGTCAAGAATCATTTCACGGTCATTACGTGAAATTGCTCCATCATGCCATACAATATTCTGCGATTCGGAAAGCATTTTGTGTTTGTTTTCTTTCATATTTATAGTATGGCGATTGAATTCTCAATTCTCAAACAATTTTTTTTAAAAAATAAAATTAATACTTGCTTTTTGCCGCAGGGATATTATTATTTAGAGCAGTATGTCTTTTATTAGTGAAAACTTTGTTTTTTTCAATAGCCCCAAGCTTAGGGAGAATTCTGCTATGGCACAACGAGTTATTGGTGTAATTCTTTTATTTTCAATTGTTTGCCTTTCAGCCAACCTATACGCTCAAAGTATTTATGAACTAAGAAAACTAACGGAAGAAGATTGGTTGGCGATGTCTACCGAAGAAAGACTGAATTCGCTCAGTATGGCAACTAAACATACAGAAAACCAGACTTTTGTCGGGGACTTTGGACGTTATTACGACATGTATAAACGATGGGGTTATGAATTTTACGAAATGGAGGACAGATACGAAAATTATGCTTTCAGAGGATTCGAGAATTATAACATCATCGAAGAACGCCGCAGAAGATGGTCATATAATGACTTTGGTGACAGAATTGCAAAGATGACTACATCGGGAAATATCTGGAAAGAAGTTTATAAAGGGGATGGGACATTTGCGGTTGAGATGCCTAACAGATACATCAATGCAATGGCTACGAAGGATGCCGACGGCGTATGGGTAGCAAAAGAAGCTACTAACGATTGGGCATTTTCAGCTATCGGAGCCGCCTCTATCCGTACAAAGTTCTCACCACTGACACTAAGCAACCCGAATATGAACGGTATGCGCCTTGATTTTCAGACCGCCAATACAAATATAGCATTTATAAGCAGCTCTTTACTTGGTTCATGGTGGTGGAATTATAATTTTGATCTTGCCGAAACCAATGGCAGTTATCCAACAAATACTCAGTTGGTTAAAAAAGGCGGTGTACTTCTCAGAGGAGGATACCTGAGGAGAAAATTGGGGGCATTAACTGTCGGTGCATCGTATGTTAACCAGTATGGAGTTCAGGGTAACCGTGAAGGCGGTGATGACTGGTATGGTACGGTAAGTAACTTTACACCGACTCCGATCATTGTTGCGATACGTTTTCTTGACGATTCTCCAAACGATAATACGGGTGGAGCCACAATCTTTGATGTAAAACTCAAAGTTAACGGTGAATACCGGCCCGATATAATACCCGATGTCATGCTCGATAACACAACCCGTGACCGAACCACAGCTATTACCAAAATTACCGAGCAGGAATACCTTGCGCCACCCGCTTCAGCAAAAATCGGTAAACCTGAACACGATTTTCTTGGTATTGAAGGATCGATACCCAAATACGCCGATTATTTCTATTTAAAAGATTATCAAAAAGGAGCAAATATTAAAAACGTAATTGATAATTACGATATGAATTTATCCAATCAATATTATCAACTGATAGATCCAGGTGTAGGACCTGTAACGGTAAACGGTACCGAATCTGCCGTATACTGGTTTGACCTGGCCAGCATAAGGGAACATGTCAACAGAGTAGAAGCCGAAATAAGAGTGGCGAACGACTATAATATCCAGACATCTTTGATTTATACGAAAGATACCAGTGGCGGACATGATACAGCAGGTAAGATTAAGACATATTATGATGCTACATACTGGAAAACGATGGCACAGGCCGAAGGTAATATTCAAGACAATTCAAATATTACCCAATTATCGATCGATTTTGGAGTACAGGTAGCAAGTATTATCTATGGCCTTGATTTTGATTTTAATTATCTTGGTTTCAATATAACCGGTGAATTTGTTACCAACTCCAGCCATTATATGTTCCCTGACGATCTTCCGGGAACCGGATTTCCCACCGATATTGTAAGCGGACAAACTCCTCGTACAGGCCACAAATGGGCTGAACTCGATCATGCATATTTTGTTACCGCTCAAAAAGACTGGCAAAAATTCGGATTTGCCGGTGAGATGTTTAAAATGGGAAAATTCTATCGTCCCTATATGGATTACTTTTACGCAATTGCCGGTGATATGGGATATGGCGTGTATGCTATCAACTCAAGAAATAATATGATCAGGTTCCCGCTCATCGAAGATAACGATGACGACGACCAGTATCCGGATACAATGATCGAACAACGCACCGTAGGATATAGAATCTTATCCTCAGAAGATCCGGATGGCGTATTCCCCGGCAATGATGCCGATAATGACGGTCTTGCCGATAACAATAAGAACAACAACAGCATACCCGACTATGAAGAACCTTTCCTTATGTTTGATGTTGATCGTGATGAGTTTGTTTTCGGTAATGACTACAATAATAATAATATTCCCGATTTCCGTGAAGACGATATGAAATTGGATACACCGTATGAACTCGACCGTCAGGGACATCATTTTTCATTCAGATTTACACCTGTCAGGAGTGTAAACTTGATTGCAGGATCATTCAGAACCCACGGTGTCGGAACTGATTACAGAACCAATGACGATTATTTTAAACTTCTTCTTAACTATGATGTCTTCGATATCGGTAAATTATATGCCGAATATAGATATGAACATATCCAGGATGATATCCGTGACCAGTACATTCAGGTAAACACCCGAATGAAGGAGAATTATCTCGAACCCGGTATTACTTCAACTACAGGTCGATTTAGACGTGAACTGTACTATGACGAACTTGAGTACAAAAACTCAAATGTTAACCGTCTGTGGATTGATTCAATAATCAGGGCTGTTCCTGCAATTACGATGGAAAACCATATCAAATTAGAAAAAAATGATCAAATTGAAGGAGTAATGTACGATACAACATATCAACCGGGTGAAACATTAACAACAATCGCCATGGTAAATAAAATATTCTATACAAAAAAGATAGGAAACTGGACATTGATGCCGGGTGTAAAATATCGCTTCTATAAAAAAGACCGTGATGGCGTGTCCCGTCCCGGCGATCCCAGCGATTACTATACAACCCAGATTCCTCTTATAATGTTAAAATATTTTATCTCCCCAAGAACTGACCTTATGTTAGGTTTACAGGGAATACCAGGATTGGAATTCTATCATGATGATTTTGTTCAGGATGAAAATGACCTGAAACAAAAAACATATCTTCTTCAGTTACAGAACCGTACAAACTATTTCGGTTATCAGATATGGGCATCCACAGGTATAAAATTCGATCAGGTCGATTATCAGGATCCTACACGTAATTTTGAAAACTATAAATCATCAACTACATACGTTCAGATTCTGCTTGGTTGGTAATAATAAAATTTATACATATAAAAACCCCGCTCATGCGGGGTTTTTTTTTCAATAAACTTGAGGAGAATATCAATGGGTAAACTTACTATATTTGGTACAACCTTCGAAAAAAATGATTTCATCGGTTACGGTAAAGACAATGAAGTCGAACATCAGCCACTTTTTGCTATTAAAGACGAAAGACTCGCTGACCTGTCCATTAAAAATCTGCTCGATAAATATCGTGTCGACCTTTTTGATAGTTATCTTCCTTATCTCTCTAAATACGCAGTCGATTTTGAGTACGGCGGTTTTATGTGTAACGCATATCCTAACGGCTCTCGTATCGACACCAACAAACGCGCGTGGTACGAAGGCCGGGGTTTATGGGTTTACTCCTTTTTGTATAACCGTATCGACAAAAATCCGGTTTATCTTGATATAGCCACTAAAACTGCCGATTTTATTCTCAAACTCAAACCTGCAGGAGATGTGTTTTTTCCCAGTTTATATACCCGAGAAGGTAAATCTCTTTCCAATGGTGAAATTTACGGCGATCTGTTTCTTGCTCTAGGTCTTCAGGAATATTCGAAAATTCCGGGAAATGAAAAGTGCTTGGATGAAGCAAAAGATATTCTTATCAAATGTATGCGTATGTATGACAGGCCTGATTATCCCGGCAAACCTTTTTTACAGAATGCTCCCGTAATCGAAGCGCCAAGAATGCTCGGCCATTGGATGATGATGATTCGAGTCGCAACTCAGATACTTGAATTCAGGTCTGACCCAGAGATTGAGACAATAGCTGCCCGGTGTGTCGATGCGCTTATGAATCATCATTATAACTATGAATATGGCTTATTCAACGAGGTTCTTAACCACGATTTCAGCCGACCTGACAATATGTATGCTCAATGGTCGTATACCGGTCATGCCATTGAAGTTCTGTGGTTTCTTTTTGAAGAAGCGCTGCGTTTGAAAGACGTGCATCTTTTTAATACTTCAGCGGAACGATTCATGCGGCATGTTGAGGTTGCCTGGGACTCAGTATTCGGCGGTGTGTTCAGATCACTTGACGATGTGAAAAAAAACCTATGGACTCTTGATGTGGTACTTCTTTTTCAGGTAGAAGCTTTAAACGGTTGCATGCTGCTTGTTGAACATACTGGTTCGCGATGGGCTTGTGACTGGTACGCTAAATTCTACAATCATATTCAAAGCAGATATGAACCACAAAAAGCAGGTTATTCTCCATGGTTGTGTACGGGCGACAGAGCAAATACTCCCCCTGAGTTCAGTGCGCCGCGAATAGGGAATTTCCACTATCCTCAATCGTTGATGATCAATATACTGTCACTGGAACGTATCATCAGACGCGGGGGTAAAGTTTCGAATTATTTTAAGTGATATATAGTTATTCACTAAGAAATCCCAAATTTGTATCTTTGCTATATTAATCAAACACCTGAACCTGTGTCTTGCAGATCACCATGATTATATAATGGCTATGGTAAAGTCATCTTACCACCATCGATATAATCACGACGATCTGAAAAAATTTTACATATCGGTTCAGACTTTTTCTTTATTTCTGTGTAAAGTTGTTACTTTGTCTCTCAGCAATTATTTCACTTCCACAATACCCTCTCCTGACGGCAATGTAAGTTTTACAACAGAACGATTACCGTCATATATGTATGATTCCGCATCCTTACCATTTATCATTACTGAGGTCGGTTTCGATGCAACACCAAGCGCTGCTTCGTTATCGGTACAGGAATAATATTTCAATTTGCCACCGTCAATTTCACAGGTAACGGGCTGTTCCGACTCAATAATCATCACATTATCGCGTATTAAAGTCGTACATATCGCAACAAACAGTTTTGAGCCGCTGCCGGTAAAAACAAGAGCATCGGTTTTAATGCCATCCGCATCATAGATATTGCCAGGAAAGGTTGTGAAAACAAATGGAATGCCGTTTACTTTACCGGAAGCAAATCCGTTACCCTTTTCGGTTTCGATGACAGGTTTGCTCTCCGTCGTTGAGGTCAGTAAATTTGCCAGTACAAGCGGCACTTTGTTAGTACGTGCTGTGACAGTGAGCATACCCTCTTTCTTGAGCGGCCGTTGCCTTTGTAGTGTATAGAGATAATGCGGCGTTTCAACCTCCTTTACCTCACGGTAGTCCGGGGCCAGGTGTTTAACAAACAACGTGTTGCCGTCGACGGTAATTTCGGAACAGTCATTCGATGCGGTGATAGACTCGAGATAGTGTGTCTGATACAGCGCTGTGACATCGACATCCTGATCACCGGGTGTTATGGTATCGAGCATGAGCAGTGTCCGGGGTTTGAGGTACAGGATATTACGCTTCAGGCATTTCACCTTGCCCCAGTAAAGCCGTCCGATATCTCCCGATGTAAATGCTGCATTCTCGCCATCCAGAAAATGTGTCGTGAAAGCATAATCATCGAAACCTTCTACATTCCACAGAAGATCGCCGACTCGCTGGCTTTGATGATTATGATCAATAAGTAGGGTCGAATGCCCCACCGGCTGCGTATACCAAGGCTGGTAAAGCGGATCTTCGTAATAGGTGCTGCCATGGCGCTCCTCGATAAACAGACTGCCGCGGTCCGAAAGCCAGAATGTTCCCTGGTCAATGTGCTGGTGGTTGATGAATGGTCCGGAACGGAAAACGAACACAAAATCATCCGGTTCCCACCCGCTCTTGAATACCGTAGTACCGACTTCCCTGAACAGTCTGACCGGATTCTCGTCGAAGGGATCGTCACGCGG
>JAFGMP010000120.1 GCA_016927495.1 Candidatus Latescibacterota bacterium
TAATCTAATTCATTATCACTTTTTTTCAATGTTTATTCTGTTTTTCCCAGTCTACTGTCTTCAATCCTTTAACTCTTTTGAATTCACGTGTATTGTGAGTCACAAGTGTTACGTTATTGACTAAAGCGATTGATGCAATTATTAAATCATTCGGCCCGATTATAATACCTGATTTTTCTAATTCAGAACGAATTTCTCCATATTTTTCCGAAGCTTTGTCATCGAATGGTAGTGAAATCAACATATCGACAAATTTATGTACTTTTTCTAAATTCTCTTTTGTTTTGGCACTTTTCAGCGCTCCATAAAACAATTCCGCTTTAACAACAGAACATACGGCTATATCCTGTAGTTGGTTTAATTCCATTTCCTTTTTGATATTTTCCGATGTTCCATTCAAATAGTTGATACATGTATTCGTGTCAAGCAAATATTTCATTCGATTGTCTCCCGAACTTCATATTCCCCCAGCTTGCCGCGTTTTATAGGATCTTTTATACTACCATATGTTTCACGAATAAAATTATGCCACTGTAATTGTTCAATATCTGCAACATTTTGCACTTCAGGCATTTCAAATACTTTGATAATTCGGTATAATAACTCTAAATTTTCATCTTTAATGTTGTCAATTTCTGACTTTATTTTTTCTTTGGTTATCATTATTTTCCCCTCATTTCTAAGTATCTGGCAATTGACAATTAAGTTTGTACCATTAAATTCCACCGGGTATTACTATATATCATATCTCAACGAATGCCAAACAAATTTTTGACTTTTTCTTACTCACGGATATTTTTTGTCTGAATCCTGATTTGCCTGATGCAAGGATTTTTTGATTTTCTTAATCATGTAATCAAGAAAATCATGTGCATCATAGTTCGGACGATTTTCAGCTATATCAGTCCCCAATAATTTCATTGAGGCCTTCGATAATTTTGTTAAGTATTTCAGGAGTAACCGACATTATTTTACTGCCGATGCGTTCGACGGCCAGTGTTCTTATTTGACTGATTTTTACCCATGATTTTTTTGGGAGATTTATATCATCAAGTTCCAGTGTTAGAGGATATCCGGCTTTTTGTGGCTGGCTTGTGAGGGCTACTGCAATGACTGTATCAGACCGTTCATTGAAAATATTATGGCTTATGATCAATACAGGACGTACCCCGTGTTGTTCACTCCCCCGGACAGGATTTAAGTTAGCCCAACGAATTTCGCCCCTCAGTATTCCGGCCATTGGGCATAATCCTCCGATATACCTTCTTCTGCAAGTGACTTTTCTTCATCCGGCCGCAGTTTTGCACATTCTCGTGCAAGACGGGTTTTCTCTAATCGTCCCAGTTTCTCAACTACAGCGGACTGAATAGCCTTGCTGCGATTCGGGAAAACTTTTTGTTCAACGAGTGTATCAAGTTTATTAAGAGTTTCCCTGTCAATTGTAATAGCAACTTTTGCCTGAGTCATGAATTCCCTCCAGGTATTACTATATATCATACCGAAACGAATGTCAAACGGTATTTCGAACTATTTCATTAACTACTCATTCTCTAAACCTTGATTTTCATGATTTTCCCCGCTAATCATGGTCCGGACGATTTCATAACCTCATATTTTACAAATAATTACACACTCACCATAAATATTTATTTAATTTTTTTCATTTTTTCCTTGCATACTCCATGCACCTGATATATATTAATAGCAATTGAGCTATATCACTATTACACTAACAAATATGAAAGGCCTGGTACATGACACTTGAAAATACTATTCGATTATTTGCCGGAACATTTGTGCTGGCAAGCTTGAGCCTGGGTTACTGGGTACATAACGGATGGTTTCTGGTTACCGCTTTTGTAGGATTGAATCTGATTCAGTCTTCTTTTACAAAGTGGTGTCTTGCAGAATCAATATTGAAACAACTCGTCTTCAAAACTGTAAACATAACCGATCAGGGAAAGGAAACCGTAGAATAATGAAACATTTCCTGTTTAAATTTTCGAGGAATAACCCAAAAATCATCATTGGCCTGGTAACTATAACCACGGTCTTTTTTGCATTACAGTTTTCAAAAATTAAAATCGATACCGATCCTGAGAATATGTTAAGCCCTCAGGAGCATGTACGTCAATTTCATCATGAAATTAAGGAAACATTCAATCTTCACGACATGCTTGTACTCGGTATATACGATGAAAAGGGAGTTTTTAATCAGAATACTATCCCGCGGGTCATTGCCATAACGGATGAAATCAAAGATCTGGACGGTGTGATTGCGGATGACATACTCTCGATCAGCGAAGTCGACGATATTACCAGCGATAACGGCACAATTCGCGTTCACCCGCTGGTGGAAGGACTGCCCGCGACAAAAGAAGAGGGGCTGGAACTCAAATTTGCAATCGAACGTAATCCCATACTCAGCAATAAACTTGCGGCATCGGACGGTAAGCTGATTGGTATATATATTCCGATTGAAAGCAAAAACCTCAGTTTTAAACTCTCGAAGCAGATAGAGGAAATAGCCCGGAAACATCTCGGCGAAGAACAATACTATATAGCAGGTCTTCCGATTGCGGAGGATACATTCGGTGCGGAAATGTTTAAACAGATGGGAATATCCGCCCCTCTGGCCGGGCTCATCATCGGTCTTTTGCTGCTGTTCTTTTTCCGCAAATTCATCGTAGTCTTTGCACCCATGGTTCTTGCGGTCGTTACGGTAATCTGGACAATGGGACTTCTTATAGGTACAGGCAACACGGTTCATATCATGAGTTCGATGATTCCCATATTCCTCTTCCCCATCGCAGTGCTGAACAGTATTCACATACTGAGTTCGTTTCATGAACGGTATCAACGCCATAAACACATGAAAACGACTATCATGCATACCATGGACGAACTTTTTATGCCCATGCTGTTTACATCGCTAACAACGACGGTCGGATTTCTTTCTCTTGCGCTGACACCCATTCCTCCGGTAAAGGTCTTCGGATTGTTCGTAAGCTTCGGCATTGCAACGTCGTGGTTATTGTCCATGACATTTTTACCGGCATATGCCATGCTGCTTCCCAAAAAGACCCTGAAAACGTTCGGTATTTCCGAGGAAGGCGATGATTCTGTCATGGCGCGGATTCTGCCGAAAATTCAGGTATGGTCAACAAACCGCGCACGGGGTATAGTTATCGGAACACTGGTTCTTTTTGCTTTTTCAGTCGTGGGTATCAGCCGTATTGTGGTGAATGACAACCCGGTCAACTGGTTTAAGAAGGATCATCCCCTTCGACAGGCAGACGCCATCATGAACAGCCATATGGGCGGTACCTACATGTCCAACCTTGTTTTTGAGGGTGACGAGGACACTTTTAAGGAGCCGGAAGTTGTAGCCTATATGGAATCTGTCCAAAACCTGATAAACGAGCGGAAAAGTGTCGGGGCAACTACATCTGTGGTGGATGTCCTTAAAAAG
Organism: Candidatus Latescibacterota bacterium; assembly: GCA_016927495.1. Lineage (GTDB taxonomy): Bacteria > Latescibacterota > Latescibacteria > Latescibacterales > Latescibacteraceae > JAFGMP01. The sequence continues at coordinate 3,473 of JAFGMP010000120.1, forward strand.
ATAGCCTACGAATTGAAAGGCACCAGCGAATTGCCCGATAATTATGATGAGATAGCGCAGTATTACTTCATCTATGAAATGGCGGGTGGTGATCCGGAAGATCTCTTTACGTTTATCACTTCCGATTACAGTAAAGCACATATCTGGGTGCAAATGACCGAGGGTGACAACATTCTGATGAATAACCTGGTTCATACGGTTGACGACTATATATCGCTTCATCCCCTGCCTGAGGGTGTTTCGGCAGAATGGGCCGGACTGAACTATATCAATGTGGTATGGCAGGATAAAATGGTTAACGGCATGCTGTGGTCGCTGCTCGGCAGTTTCCTGATCGTTTTTTTCATGATGGTTATCCTCTTCCGGTCTCTTGTCTGGGGACTATTATCGATGATTCCCCTAACCACAACTATAACCTTTATATATGCACTCATCGGATTTGCGGGTAAACCATACGATATGCCGGTGGCTGTATTATCGTCGCTGACACTGGGACTCTCGATAGATTTTGCCATTCACTTCATAAAAAGGGCTCAATTTATCCATAATCAAACGAATAACTTTAAAGAAACAATGAACCAAATGTTCGAGGAACCCGCAAAAGCAATTACCAGAAACATGATGGTTATAGCTATAGGCTTTGTTCCTCTGTTTCTGGCCAATCTGGTGCCATACATAACAGTTGGCGTGTTCTTCTTTATCATAATGCTTTTCAGCGGTATTGCCACGCTGATTATTTTGCCTGCCCTGTCTCAAATTTTACAGGGAAGGTTATTTCCCGAAACCGAGAAATCACACACTCAAAGGAGTAAGATAATGAATAAATCAGTCGCAACAGTTACAACCGTCCTGCTGGCAGCAGCAGTCAGTATATCAGGTTTATTCCATGCGCAAAAAGCGGCGGCCGAATCGGCACAAGATATCATGAAACAGTCGCATCTCGCTTACTACTACGCCGCTGATGACGGTGTCGCCGAGGTTGAGATGACGCTTACCAGCAGTAAAGGCAAAACCCGAATCCGTAAATTCACCATGCTTCGCAAAGATTTTGAAGAAGGCGGAGAACAGCGTTATTTCACCTATTTCAAAGAGCCGGGTGATGTTCGCCGTATGACATTTATGGTTTGGAAAAAAGCCGATGCCGATGATGACAGATGGATTTATATTCCCGCGCTCGATCTGGTGAAACGTATAGCGTCTAACGATAAACAATCAAGCTTTGTCGGGTCGGATTTCACCTATGAAGATGTTTCGGGTCGTCACTGGAACGAAGACAATCACTCTCTTGAACGTGAAGAAGCCCTTGACGGTAAAGAAACCTATGTAATAAAAAGTACGCCGAAAGATTCCGGCAGCGCTGTCTATGATCACAGGCTTTCATGGATCGAGAAAGCAACGTACCTTCCCCTGAAGGAAGAATACTATGATAAGAAGGGAACGCTGCTGCGGATTTTTACAGCGAACGAATTTCAAACTGTCGATGGTATATTGACTATCACCAAGCGAACAATGACCGATGAAAAGAAGGGAAATAATACCGTAGTCAGTTTTTCATCGATAAAATATAATACCGGTATAAAAGACGATATCTTTACCGAACGGTATCTCCGTAAACCCCCACGTGAATATATCGCAAGTAACTGAAAGGGAACCGTATATAATGAAAATACAATATTTTTTAACAGTAGCAAGCACATTATCTCTAATCAGTTACTCAGCAAGCGCACAGGATGTTCAACTTCACGGTTTTGCAGAAACAGCCTATGGCGCCCGTGTTGAAGAAAACGCGGTTTTGGGAAACAACGAAAATACCCTCGGCGAAACACGGCTGGAACTTCAATTGTCGCACTATGGTGAAACTGCGGAGTTTTTCAGTGCAATCGACTTTCTGAACGATAACGCAGGTGGCGGTGCATCAAGCCTGTCGGTCCGTGAAGCATATATTAAGTTTGGACTGTGGGGCAAAGCCGATGTAAAAGCGGGACGTCAGGTTGTAACCTGGGGTACCGGTGACCTGCTCTTTATTAACGATATATTCCCGAAAGATTACATTTCATTCTTCACCGGCCGTGAAGACCAGTATCTCAAGCTTCCCTCCGACGGTTTGAGAGTCCGGTTCTATACCCCGGTTTTTGATGTGGATATGGTCGGCATTCCGTTTTTCGAGCCGGATCAACTGCCCACAGGACAGCGCCTGTCATACTTCAATCCACTGGCCGGTGGTGTAGTCGGGTCGGATTTCACTTCGACATCGCTGACACCGGATAAAAAACCGGCTAATTCCGAAGTAGCGGCCAGATTTTACCGTTATCTCGGCAGTTATCAGGTCTCGGGCTATGTTTTCAGAGGCTACTACAAAGATCCGATGGGCATCGACATGACTCAGGGTGCGATGTACTATCCCGAATTGTCGGTCTACGGCACGAGTGTGCGTGGCCCTATTTTGTCGGGAGTTCTATCAGGGGAGTACGGTTACTACGATTCCCGTGAGGACGGGGACGGCGATAATCCGCTGATTCCCAACAGCCAGCACCGCTATCTGCTCGGGTTCGAACGTCAGTGGTGGACCGATTTTACCCTGGGGCTTCAGTATTACGGCGAGTTCATGCAGGATCATGACAGCTATATCAATACACTACCGCCGTCAACGCCCGGGTTCGATGAACTCCGTCAGGTGGTCACGGCACGGCTGACCCAGATGCTGTTTTACCAGACGGTTAATCTGTCGATGTTTACATTTTACAGCCCGACCGATGAAGACTGGCATCTCAGGCCGAATGTAACCTATAAGTATTCCGACCAGTTATCATTGTCCGCAGGCGGAAATTTCTTCGGAGGCAATCAGGTTTATACGTTGTTCGGACAATTCGAAAATAATAATAACCTGTATACACGGATCAGATATAGTTTTTAAAGGGTAAAATCGTTATTAAGGTTGACTAATCCGGAGTTTTGAATATATTAGAATATATACGTGAATAATAATGCAACATTTTAGAAAGGATTTACCTATGGCCGAACATCTCACAAAAGATGCATTTTTAAGCAAAGTATTTAATTATGAAACTAACAAAGACTGGAAGTTTGAAGGCGATGTACCCTGTGTGATCGACTTTTACGCCGACTGGTGTGCTCCCTGCAAGATGATCGCGCCGATTATCGAGGAATTGTCTAAGGAGTACGAAGGCAAGGTTAATTTCTATAAGATCAACACCGAACAGGAACAGGAACTTGCCGCCGCATTCGGAATCAGAAGCATCCCGTCGCTCTTGTTCTGCCCCAAAGAGGGCAAACCGAAAATGGCGATGGGCGCGCTCCCCAAAGAGCAGTTAAAAAACATCGTCGATGATGAGCTACTCAGTGTATCATAACCGTAGTTTATTATAAAGCAAAAAATAACCCCGTAGCTGATTGTTGCGGGGTTTTTTTAATAGTACTTCCATTCAATTGTGAATGGTAAAAAAACATTTCTTGTAGTCAAATATTCTTAGTAAACTTAAGGAACTGGCATTGTGCGGTAGCAGCTATTAGGAATGTATCATGTTTTTTTTGTCGTATAATCCCAGTTCTTTTACAAATTCATCGAAAGAAATATTGTCTCCGTTCTCTGCTTCTTTTAAAGCTGCCCTGGCATCCCGTATATCAGACATATCTTCAATTCGTTCCAGAACCTTGAGGTCCTCGATCGGGACAACCGCAACACAATCTTTGCCATGCTTCTGAATAATTGCACGTTCCCCGGCATAACAAACCCTGTTGAAAATCTCCGGTAAATCCTTTCTGGCTTCGGTCAATGTTTTTCGCAGCATTTTTGGTTTACTCCCCATATAGTGAATAAAATGTACATTTTTGTCAAATCAAAACGAGCCAGATGATCCTGTATTTTTTTAGAAATCCGGCCGGTTAAGAAAAACCTGTCTGAACCACAGATAACCATGATGAAATGATGACCATGATAAAAGAAAAAAATTATCTCAACATCCACACCCCTACCAATATACCATTTATTATTTTACCATGAAGGTATTGAAGTTAATGAAGTTTTAATTCTTCAAGTCCTTCATGTGCTTCATGGTTAAATATTGTATTTTTACATGTTTTTTGAATAGCAGAGGTTAGAGTATCTGTTTAGCCAAAGGAAATTTTCTGATAACATTCGCCAGAAAAAAACTTACCGACAACGCCA
>JAFGMP010000121.1 GCA_016927495.1 Candidatus Latescibacterota bacterium
CGCTGCTTGCTTCAAAAATAAAAAAACGCCTTCCTGTTTCTGCTGTTTACCGCTTTCCTACAGCGAATGACCTGGCTGATTTTACCGATCGTTATGATCCTGCAATGAGTGAACTAATTGATGAATTTCGCTTTCACTTCGGTGAGGGTGACAAGGTGTTGTACTGTTTTCCGCCATATGGTGCAACCGGAATTGTATATCATACAATGTCTCGATTTCTTAAAGGTTACAGGCTTGAGTGTTTCAACTTTTTAGATGGCATCGATTTTGTGGAAGAGGCAGTACGGATTTTGCTCCCTGAATCCCGAAAATCACCGCTTATATTATTGGGATATTCCGGTGGAGGTAATCTTGCTTTTGAGGTGGCATTTGAAATTGAGAAATATGGCGGCAGCATCGAGAGATTGATTTTGATCGACAGTTACCGGCGTATGGAATCCGTTAAAGTATCACGGGCGAGACATGAACAGGAAATGAAGAAGATACTGACATCGGATGAATACACGGTGTTTTTCCCCGACAGTCATTCGAGAAATAAAGCTTTACAAAACGGTGTCGCTTATGCTGAATATCTGTGTTCGGTGATCGAAAAAGGATTCGTTCATGCTCAAATCGATGTGCTAAGAGCGCATGACGATATACCAGATCCGTCTCGTGACCGTTTTGGCGCGCTTCGTTCACGGGGGAAATGGTCTGAATTGACAAATGCCACTTTTCATATGATTCAGGGAACAGGTACCCATGATGAGATGCTAAATGAGAAAAACAGCTTACAGAACAGTATTTTAATTCGTCAAATTCTGGAAGATTGTACAACATAAAAAGCTGTATAAAATACGTTTCCGATGAAAGTAGATAAAAGATCCCGGAAAAATGCAGCGATTTCACTCATTTTTTTATATAAAAAATAAAAAATTTGTCCCGGTCAATCTCTGATTATAGCAAGTTTAACATACCTGAAGTTCTTTGCCCCACTTATTATCAAGCGCATAGTTCATACAGCGGGAAAATAGGTCATAGTCAAATACCGGGCAGGTAATTCCGATTAAACTGAGCACTTTGTCAGTATTCTTTGTCGAAAAACTTCGTTTGTCTTTCATATATGGCAGATACGGTTCTATATACCCGTCAAAAAGGCATTCCAGAGGTGTTTTGTTATATGTGGAAAAAAATCCTGTACTGACAGTTGAAAGGCCGGTAATATCAAAGAAGTTATGTGTAAATTCGATAAGTTCGGCTATGGTAACGTTAGTTTTTGAAGCAATATGAAATATACCTCCATTCTGTGGAGTTTGAATGATTGAACAGACAGCTTTGACGACGAAATCAATAGGGACCAGATTAATTCCTTCAACGGGATTAAACTCAAGACGAAGAGGTATATGGATTTTGCCATTTTTATATGAAATGGACATACGCTTAGCACGTTTCCCATCACCGGAAATTAGATCTTGTCGAAACATATTACGGATGAGAAAAAGCGCTTTTAATGGGTAATACAGTCCGTTGAATCGAAAGGTACGACCATCATGTGAATCACCCACAACGATTGAAGGGCGTAAAATTGTGAAGCCGATACCGTTTTTGCGACAAAAGTCCAGAGTTTTTTGTTCGCCGCGGTACTTCGTTTCTTCGTAGACGTTTGTGAACAAACCTGGTTCGTCAAGTTTTTCATCGCACATGCCGGTTTTTTTTCCTGCTGTATATACAGTGCTCATTAAATGAAACCACGAACACCTGCTGTGCCGGCCAAATTCAAGTACATTGTTCAATCCGGTAATATTGTCTCTTTCGGATTCCGCTCTTTGTTTTGCAGAAAACGTTGTGTTGCCTGCACAATGAATAATACAGTCGATCTGATCACAAAGTTTTTCGTAGGTCGATGTACTTAATCCGAAACTATACTTATCAAGTGCGCCTTCCACAATAGTTAGATTGGATAGAAGTCCGCGACTGATTTCCAAAAAATCGCACAGAGACTGAAACCGTTGCACAGCATTAAGATTACCCTTGCTTCGAATCAACACAACAATTCGATGTCCTTTTTTAAGCAAATACCCTGCAATATGGCTTCCTATTAATCCTGTGGCACCGGTGATCAGTATAGATTTCTCACCCTGAAAAAAGCGTGATGCCGGTTTTATTTGATCAGATTTCATCAGTTATACCTGTTCCATAAAGCATAGGTTCTTTTCTGGCAATTCCCTGGCGCAAAACATAACGAATCCATGTAATTCCTTTGACCGATGCACTGTAGCCTTCTATCATAGCGGCTGCCTCCTGCATGGCTCGGAGTATTCGTTCGCGCTCATCACAATTTCGGTGATCGAGGAAATAGTCATATTCAAGAACGGCCCGTTTCCCCTCATCAAGTGGTGTAATGAAACCAAATTCGTTATCGATCTTATGATTTCCGGCAATGTTTGCAAAGGCATCGATGATTGAGATTATTGTCTTCGGTTTATCCAGAGGAACATAGACGATGAAGGCAACCACGTGCTTTTTGCGACCGAGTCGTGCACTCAGAATTCTGAATGAATTGAGCCAGACCAGATCGGTCATTTCCGGCCGTTTATATAGAGAGTTATAAAAAGATTGAAGGTCTTTATCGACCGGTGCAGAATGTACTTCAGGTGAGGGATTCAGAGCCGCTTCGACGACAGGGAATACCTCCTTTTGGAACAGTAAATGAAATACCGGTTTGCTGCCCCGGTAACTCTCCAATAAATCGAGAAGTTCGCTATCAAGTAACCTTGGGAGGCCGAGTATAAGGGCTGTAAACTGATCTTTATCTATTACCGTCTCGGTATGGGAGTTCACATAAGCAATATCATGCGCTGTACCGATTACCAAAACAAGACATCCCAGCCCGATGGTATTTTTCAGTAATTTATGAATTTTGCGATCGACATCTGCAGTGGGTGCCATGAATGAAGATATATATTCGAGTCCGAGAATACCGATGCCTGTACCGATTCTTCTCATTGAAATATCTCGTGAAAATGACAATGCCTTTTCAATAGTTTCGAAGGGAACCAATACTCCTTCTTCATCGTCAAGAATTGGGTGCAACCGTGTTGTCAGACCGGTACAAACACCGGGTAACGGCATGTCTTCTTTTGTAAAAGAGAACAGGTTGGGCGCTTTTCTGTCATTGATGTTAAAGAATTCTCCATCATTGCCAACAAACCGGGCATTTACAACATTATCTGCCATGGTACCATAGGTAGCCGAATAAAGGGAAAAAATTCCGGAACACATAATATTGGCACACATAAGGGCCGATGCCTCGGCCGTATTAACGCGAAATCCGCGTTCGTATGCTTCTTTCTGGAGTTCAAAAGCAGAAACGCCCGGACCGACGGTAACACACCAATTTTCGATATCGAAGTCAATTTTGTTCATTCGGTGAAGGTCGATTATCACTCCAGGTGATATTACAAAACCCATAACGCTGCTTCCGTTACCGCGGACCGCCCATGGTAGTTTATGTTTGATGCATAGGCTAAGAACTTGTGCGACCTCTTTCTCGCTGCCAGGCAGAGTCACATAACGCGGCATGGTAAATTGTGTCACCGGTGCCGGATCTTCTGCATATGCCACCAAATCAGCCGGATCATTTGAAGTCCACTGTTTTCCGGTAATCTTACGAAACTCTTTTAATATATCATCTTCGACCGGATATGTTA
>JAFGMP010000122.1 GCA_016927495.1 Candidatus Latescibacterota bacterium
ATAATCATTATTATTGTTGTTATTGTTGTATATGGTGGATTAGTATATGCAATAAATTGCAGTTTGTCAAGAGTTTTTTTCATTTTTTACAAAATATTTTTGTATATTTTATGTAAAGTCAAAAAAAACAAATGGTTAGATGAAAAAAAAATTATTGCCGCTATAAAAATTTGTAGTGAAGTTTATATTGCGGAGATAAGCATAAAAAAAACGTACAATTTCTCTTCTCTGTCACTTTGTAACTCTGTCACTATCCTTCTAATGATACCAGTACCGGCGCTCGGACTTGATGTATCGCCCGAGCCTGCGCGATCTGTTGGCGTCGAACCTGCCCAGACGGTCTTCGATACCGAGTTCGCCGATAATTTTATAGATATCCTTGGATGCGCCGCAACCGGGAAACTGCAAAACGAACGGCATCATGTGTTCGGAGGAGTCGACAACATGGGGATCGTCACGTACCATGCCTGAATAGTGCATGGCGATTCCAAGATACTTTTCGGTAAGCTGAGCGAGTTGTACTCCCTCTTTTTCCTGTGAGAAACGCCGCAACTTGTTCATAATCAGTTTGGGTCTGAACCTTAGAAGCCGCCTGTTGATCCTTGTTGTCGAAATAGGGTCGACTTTGTAGATACGTCTGAGGAGTTCGGGAATAGCGAGGCTGCCGTTTTGATTGTTTTTGCCCTCGTTGACAATGATTTCGTTGATACGGGTGCCTTTTTTGAACTCACGTTCTATCAGACGATACACAACGCTTTTAAGGAACGAATAAGCGTTTATTTTTGCGGTTGGTTCGGGATTGCACACGACAAATCCCTCATTGGAGAGTACAAAAAAGTCAAGGGTATTGTAGTTGGTCCCGGCACCGAGATCAAGCAGGATATAGTCGGCATCGAGACGTTCCAGATGTTTTTGCAGACGGACTTTGCTCTGGTAGGGAATATTCGCCAGACCGACCATTTCAGATCCGCCGCTGATAAGTCTGAGGTTTTCACTTGGAGTATTGAGTAATACATCATAAAGAGATTCGACACGGCGGTTGATGAAATCCGAAAGTGTCAATTTTGGTCTTTTAATATTAAGAATTGTGTGCAGGTTTGCCCCGCCAAGATCGGCATCGACCAGTATGATGTGGTATCCCATTGTTGCAAGGGCAATACCGATATTTGCTGTCATGGCGGTTTTACCCGTTCCACCTTTGCCGCCGGCAAACGTCCAGACTTTTTTATAGGACTTTTCCTGAAGAAGTCGTATTATATCCTGATCATAAGTAGGCATTGTATATATCCGAAATATGTAATTAACTCGTTAACCCACAAAAATATAGCAGGTTTTTAATTACCTGCAAATAGATAATTGTATGTAAGCTCAATTTTAACAATATTCTCTGAAGCGTGATATAACATAAGGATGTTGAGGATAGCCGTCAAAACAGTCTATCTTATTGCTTTCACAACAAGTTGTATTGTCTGCTTACCCATCCAGAAATTCTTTTCGACATTATATAATAAATCCATCGGGGGCTCATTAACGCTGACACGTTGTTTATACTCACCCATGTTAAAGGCTATAGCATCGAAAACTATGTTGCCATTGGTAACTTTGAACTTGAGGTGATTGTTGCCAACAATTCTGGAATCTCCGACTGCCTTTAAATTCCGTGTAAGAAAAAGCGGCATAGGGTTAAATTCGCCAAAAGGAGACAGCTTGTTGAGAAAATTTATCATGGTATCGTCAAGAGCAGACAAGCTTAATTCAGAGTCAATCATAATACTTGGCGATGGTATACCATTGGGTAAATCACGTTCGATTATATCCTTAAATCGTCTGGTGAAGTCATCAATTTTTTCTGCCTGAATGCTCAGGCCCGCTGCATATTTATGTCCGCCATAAGTTTCAAGAATGTCCATACACTCCCCAATGGCGCCGCATATATCGAACTCCTTTATACTCCTTGCCGAACCCTTTCCTATCCCCTGTTCCAGTGATATAAGCACCGTCGGCAGGTAGTATTTTTCCACAATACGGGATGCGGCGATACCGATGACTCCCTGATGCCAGTTTGGAGAGGCGAGTACAATGCCATTATCCCAATCTTCGGGATCCATATTGATGATTTTTGATTCAGCCTCAGAATATACAAGATCGTTCATTTCACGTCTTACTGCATTTTCCTTCTCAATCTCATCCGCGATTTTCAGAGCTTCAAGCCAGTTTTCGCTAATAAGAAGTTCCACTGTTTTTGATGCATTAGATAATCTTCCGGGAGCATTCAACCGTGGTGCAAGAAAATAAACAATATTGTTAGAACTTGATCGCTCCTTGACAGCCCGTGAAATTTCCATCAGAGCGGCAAGCCCTGTATTAGCGGTATTTTTCATGCGTTCAATGCCAAATTTCGCCAGCACACGATTTTCATCGATCAACGGAACGACATCTGCTGCGGTTCCAAGAGCAACGAGGTCGAGTTCATCATATAAATCGCCTGGATCCATACCGGTACTGGAGTAAAGAGCCTGAAGAAGTTTGAACATTACTCCAACTCCCGCCAGTTCCCTGAACGGATAATTACAGTCCACACGTTTCGGATCAATTGCCGCAAGTGCATCAGGAAGTGTGGATTGTGGTTCATGGTGATCCGTTATGATAAAATCAATTCCCTTTTCCTTGAGATACTTGGCTTCTTCAAATGCAGTGATCCCAGAATCGACGCTTATAATCAGTGAAGCTCCGAATTTTATCGCCTTGTCAATTCCCTCTTTTGAGACACCGTAACCTTCCTTAAAACGATTAGGGACATGATAGCCAACTTTTATTCCAAGATTCGTCATGACCCGTATGAAAAGAGCCGTGCCGCATACACCGTCAACATCGTAATCACCAAGAATCACTATACGTTCACCTTCACTCAATGCCTTCTTGAGCCGCGCGACTGCAATATCCATATCAGTCATGAGGAAAGGATCACGTAAATCATTGAGTGAGGGATTAATAAAAGCTTCAACTTCAACCATCGAGGTGATATTGCGTAAAGCAAGCATTCGCGCAAAATGACGAGGCATCGAACGTTCCTGTATCAAACGGTCCGCTATCTTTTCTACCTGATATCCCGGTAAAACCCATTGTGGATCTTTTGCTACCATATTAAAATCCATATCTTAATGTTACACTAATGTAATTTCTGATTCTTTCCGGTTGAGTTATCGTGTTTCTGACAATACGTTTTGCACTGATAATAAAATCATAATTATTCATTTTATTTTTAAAAAGTTTGCACTCGATACCGTATGTCTGATCAATTTCCCTGCGATACATATCTTTTAATTTAGTAATCCTGCTTATTTCCCAGTCCTGTCTTATAGCATATATATACTGTGGCGTCATAATCAGCCACGAAGCAAAATTATATTCAACGGAAACATCTCCGAAACGTTTGGAACCTTCTTCAACCGGGATTTTTTTACTTGTGTTTATAAGATTCCCATAATCGTTTTCTTCCACCATAATACCTATTCGTAAAAGGGTTTTGGAAGAAAGCTCAGTGTCAATCCATGTCTCCGATGCAACTCTTCTGGTTATATTGCTTCTCAAAATCAACGGATCTTCAAAATCGTATTCGATATAATTCGCATATAAACTTACCTCATGCCTTAACTTCAGAAAAGGTACCGGTATATATACGAGGGAAGGCGATAACAGGTATGTTTTCATCCATTTATTCTGAGATGACTGAGATACATCGATATTTACATAATGCGTTTCCAGCACACGAAAGTCAAGTGTCGTGTTAAAATTGTTTGAAAATTTATGAAAATAGGCGGTACCACTCTCTATTTTCAATTCGTCACGATCATTTGGGACACCAACGGGAGTATCAATTCTCGTACGCCATATTTTACCGAAAACAGATAAACTGTCTGATTGTCCGTATGTAATTCCCAAATCTCCCCGGGTTAATACATCTGTTTGGGTCCTCGAACGAATATCTTTTTCCACATCTTTTTTATTTTTATTGTACCCGGCTTCCCATCCGTAAGATATCCATCTGCCAAGTTTTCTGACAGTACGAAATTGAATATCCTTAACATCAATCTCCGAATTATTACGGTATTTTGATGAGAGTTCATTATCATTAGCCGAATCTTCCGTTTTCTCCCGGGCGAACTTCATTATAAGTTCAAACGCTGTTTTATTTCTAATAATGTTCACATCATCACGTGTAATACCAAAAGTCAAATTCTGATCGAACTGTCTCCTTTCTTCAACATTTTTTCGATCGATATCTGAAAAATACCCCCGCATCGTCCTTGTATCATTGGCACCTACGGTAATTTCTGCAAAATCATGTGCGTATGATATTTCACTATGTACTGCATATTGATCTTTTTTACGCTTCAAATTAGATTTATCAGCATCAACCTCAAATTTTGTTTGAATTCTATTGATCGATTTTACCGGATATCCGTCGTAACGTATTCTACCCTTAGCTGTTGAACCCTTATCTACATTATCAAAACGGGTGTCATAGGTATTTTCAAGTTCTCCCATTACCATCAGATTTTCCGATTGATTGTATCGGACAGCTCCGCCAAAATTCGTATTAAGCAAAGACTCACTATACTCACTTAATGTGTCTTTATTCCATTCTTCGTCCGCTTTAAACAACAAATCGATTTTGTTTGTTGCAGCATAGGTAAGTTCAGCCTGATTATTGACATTGTGGTACCATCGATCCTCCACACTACTTCCCGTACGCATATTGAGTGTCGAAGAAAGAAGATTTTTCATATTTAATCCTAATTTGTCCGATAGTACAAAATCTCCTTCGTTACTTGTCTGCCACATGAATACTCTATCATTTCTGTCAAAATTGACGACACCTCTTCTTAATTGACTCCATGTACTATCAGTATTACAAAAAAAAAGTGCTGTCACAAATAATACCGGTAAGCATGGCCTCATCACATCTACTCCCTGCAGGCCTCATATGCAATCATATCATTCAATGTATTGCTTAAAGCAACGAAAGCTGCCACGTGTAACGTTTCCGGCCGTACTGTCGGATTTATTCCTGCCTCATCCAGAATCTGATGAGCTTTTTGTTCAGTTATGCCTTTAGATACCAAATACGGAATAATTGTATTACGGATCATTTTTCGGCGCATCCTGAAACCAGCCCCGGTTATTTCCCTGAATAATTTCTCATTTTTCAGATCATACAGGTTGTATTGATTGAATGTTATACTTATTATACTCGACATTACTTCAGGTGAAGGGAAAAATGCACCGGGTTTTATATCCATAACCTTTTGGGATTGAGCACAAAGCGCAAGGTTCAGTGTGGCAAGACCATAATCCCTGGAACCGGGAACCGCCGTAAGACGCAGAGCAACTTCTTTCTGCACCATCAGCACAGCATGAGATATAACTGCCCTGTTTCTAATGAGTTTGTCGATAATTTGCCCGGATATATTGTAGGGTATGTTAGATACTACCTTGATTCTGCCTTCAGTATCGCTAAAAAGGTTACCCAAATCAACTTTAAGAAAATCTGTCTGCATCAATGTGAATTTTTCAATATTTGCAAACTTTTCTTTTAATATACCTACAAGATCCCGGTCGATTTCAACAGCGACAACCTGCTTTGCCATCTTGAGAATGTGTTCCGTCAGTATTCCTTTACCCGGACCAATTTCGAGAACAGTATCTTCAGGTCCGATACCGGCAAATTGCACAATTTTTTCTGCAGTGCGGCTATCCGTGAGAAAATGCTGTGCGAACCGCTTACGCGGGATATGTGCAATTTTCATTAATTACACCTGATATTTTGTTATATGCCGGAATCGATACCGAAAAGTTCACAAGTATTTCGAGTGGTCGTTTCCGATACTTCTATGACATCAACACATTTTATTTCTGCCAGTTTCAAGGCTACTTCATGTACATACACCGGTTCATTCCTGTTTCCCCGATATTTCTGAGGAGTAAGGAATGGTGAATCGGTCTCGATGAGACAACGATCAAGAGGTATTGCGTGAGCAACCTCTTCTCTGTCTGATTTTTTAAACGTTAATGGGCCATCGAATCCCACATAAAAACCCATGGAAACAACTTTCCGCGCAAAATCGACTGAACCGCCAAAACAATGAAAGACTCCGGAAATCCCCTCGAAATACCTCAAACCGACCAATTCAATTCCACCGAATTCAACATCGCGGAAATGTATTATAACCGGCAGGCCCAAAGATTTGGCAAGCTCAAGATGGCCTCTGAATGCTCTTATCTGAACATCAATCGGAGAGCGTTTCCGGTAAAAATCCAGACCTGTTTCTCCGATTGCTATTACCCTCGGATCCGATGCCAGATGCGCAATTTCCAAAATATCGCCGGGACCGGCATCTGCAACACTATTAGGATGAATGCCAACTGCAGCGTAAATACTTTTGTATGTATGAGAAAGCCGGATTGCCTTAACTGAGGTTTTTACGTCGCAGCCTGGATTGATGATGCATGATATACCGGCCTTTTCGGCGCGTTCGACGACTGCGTCTCTATCATTATCAAAATCATCGAAATCGAGATGTGCGTGAGTATCACAGAGCACATCAACTCACTTTCGTACCCGGAGAAACATTCCTGTTAGGCGTTAAAACCGCTAGCTCATTCCCATCTACCGCAGCAAGCACCATACCTTGAGAAAATTCACCCATCATTTTTCTCGGTTTAAGGTTTGCAATGAATGAAACCTGTTTTCCGGTAAGTTCTTCCGGTGTAAAATTCTGTGCAATGCCGGCAAGAATAGTTCGTCCACCCATACCATCATCGATCTTCAAACGTAAAAGCCTTGAGGATTTTTCAACTGTTTCCGCAGAAATCACCGTTCCGACTCTGATATCGAGTTTAATAAAATCTTCAATGGTTACAATATTCTCATCTTTCACCGTATCATCCGGCAAAGGAGTATCTTCCGGTGTTTTCGTCATTATATTCTCTTCGATTCTCGGAAAAAGAGCATTAATTTTTTTTATAGCAGTACCTGAAGGTACAAAAACAATATTATCACTATCCAAGAGTCTGTGTTCGTTAATTTTACCTTTGCACCCGAAAGTATCCCAAATCTTACGGGAACTTGAGGGGATATAAGGAAACAACAACCAGGATGAACCAATAATCACAGAACTCAAATCACAGAGCACTTCAGCGAGATCTTCTTTTTTCTCCGGATCTTTGGCTAAATTCCATGGGGCATGTTCTTCGATAAACTTGTTGGCAGCCCTCACATATGACATGACCTCATCACATGCACCCGAAAGGTCGTAATGTTCGATAGATTCTTTCCATCTTCTTGCCACATCACGGAATCCAGAAGACAGTTTGTATCCGTCGATAATGGAATCTTTCGGCAGAATACCATCGAAGTACTTATAAATCATCGAAATTGTTCGACTGACAAGATTGCCGAGATCATTAGCCAGATCGCTGTTGTATTTCTCGACAAAACGGTCATATGAAAAATCACCGTCCTGCCCAAAAACAACTTCCCTGAGAAGAAAAAACCTGAGAGGATCGGCTCCGTACTTATCGGCAATGTCCAGGGGAGAAACAACATTTCCGAGGCTTTTTGACATTTTTTCACCACGGTGATATATAAAACCATGCCCAAAAACAGATAGAGGCAAAGGCAATCCTGCGCTTAAAAGCATTGCCGGCCATATAACACAGTGGAAACGGGTTATATCCTTACCGATAATATGAAGATCGGCTGGCCAGTATGCATTAAACAGCGATTCATCATCTCCACCGAATCCGAGGCCGGAAATATAATTGATGAGGGCATCGAACCAGACATATACGACATGTTTATTGTCATCGGGCAGAGGTATTCCCCAGTCAAAACCTGATCGTGATATGCTTATATCATCAAGCCCGCTCTCAATAAGTCTCAAGATTTCGTTGCGCCTTGTTTTAGGCTGAATGAATTCAGGATTAGCCTTTATATGGTTTAATAGAGGTTCGCTATATTTCGAAAGCCGAAAAAAATAATTATTCTCTTCAATCCAGGCCGGTTTTGTCAAATGGTTCGGGCAATTACCTTCAACAAGGTCTTTTTCCTGGATAAATGCCTCACACCCCTCACAATACCATCCCTTATAATCCGAAATATAGATATCCCCTGCATCATGTATCCGTTTAAATAACTCGGTTACACTTATTTCGTGCCGTTTTTCAGTCGTTCTGATAAAATTATCATAGGATATGGATAGTTTTCCCCAAAATTCCTCAAATTGTGCAGACATACCATCACAATAGTCTTTGGGAGATAATCCGGCTTCTACCGCTTTCTTCTTGACATTTATCGAATGTTCGTCGGTTCCCATTGAAAATCGTACATCGTATCCGAGAAGACGTTTGGACCGTGCAATACAGTCGGCAGTTATTTTTTCATATGCAGTGCCGATATGCGGAAGACTGTTAACATAATCAATAGCAGTAGTTATATAAAATTTCTTCATTACGGTCTTGATCCTTATGTCTGACAGCAGAATTTCATAAAAAATTTAACTATTCGCAATTATCCAATACATTATTAATCTCTTCCTGAGTATCATCAAGATTTTCGTCGTACTGAATTTCCGGTTGTTCTTTCTCGATTTTACCAATAATTTTATAATCCACAAATTCTTCGATACTTAAAGTCTGTTCATTGCTATTCTCGTCTCTTATGGTGAAACAATCATTGAAAATATCAATCTTCGTTACTTCAAACTTCTCATCTTTTTTTTCAAGAATAGCTCCCACTTCCGGTAATATATCAGATTGTAATTTATAGAAGTTTTCTTCGTAGGCAAGACAGCACATGAGTCTTCCGCAAAGGCCGCTGATTTTCGATGGGCTGAGACTTAGGTTCTGATCACGTGCCATTTGACTCGTTATGGGTTCAAACTGACTCAGAAATGTCTTACAGCACAAAGATCTTCCGCATACACCCATACCTCCGAGCCTTCGAGCTTCATCCCGTACGCCAATCTGCCTTAACTCAATACGTGTTCGATATTCCGCGGCAAGATCCTTAACCAGTGCGCGGAAATCAATTCGCTTGTCCGCTGTAAAATAAAAGCAGATTTTATTGCCATCAAACTGGTATTCCACATCGACAAGTTTCATTTTCAGGCTATGGCTTGCAATTTTTTGCTGACAAATTTCGAAAGCTTCCTGTTCCTTTTGCTTATTGTCCATCATAATTTGTATGTCGGTATAATTGGCATGTCTTAATATGCTTTTTACCTCTTTTGCCTGTGGAAACATAGTCTGCGGACCCTTCCGGTGAAGGATTCCTATATGTTCCCCACGATCAGCCTGGACAATAACATGATCACATACATTAAGCGAAATTGAATCGGGACACAGAAAATAGTCTTTTCTCCCTCCTTTGAATTCAACTTCGTATATTGTCAGATCATTGTCTCTGATGTTGCTTATATCTGTAGGTGTCATTTATCTCATAAAAAATTGATGTCATTACTGTTGGTATATTAACATTTCTGCCAAGCATTTCCAAACCTTCCTCCAACCTGACAGCCAACCTGTAAAGAGAATCAATATCCGTTAAGCGTGATAATTTAACTATATTTTCCGGATCATTATTATGATAGCGATCCATTCCATACTTTTGTTTTAAAACTGAGCCGGTACAAAGAATAAATCCTTCGATCAATTCTTCTGCCTCTGCCACGTCCCTTGACCAGGAGAAACTATATGCCTGGGAAACAGCATCATCATGGTCTCCCAAAGCCACATCTTTGTACATATCATACGATCGAATGCGAATATCCGATTTACTCTCGAATGCATATGCTTTGGCAGTCTTAAGGCTTCCTTCCGCAAGTGATGCATACAATACACTTTTTTCATGATCCAATCCATGTTTTTTTTCCAGAAATGCTGTTATTTCCTTTTCGGTAAGACGTCTGAATCTGACAACAGATGCACGGGATACTATTGTCGGCAGAACATATGAAAGTTTCTCGGCAGTCAAAATAAAATGAACACCGGAAGGCGGTTCTTCGAGTATTTTCAATAATGAATTTGCCGTATGAACATTCAGGCGATCAGCATTAAAGATAACACATACTTTTCTTCCACCTTCAAATGAACTCTCAAGAAGCCGCTCGTATACTTCCCGAACCAAATCCACAACAATCTGTCTGCTTTTTTCATATACTATCGGTGCATAAAGCTCACTGACGATACCTTTTTTACTGCTCTGTAATTCGTCAACCCAGGCAGACATACTCTCTGACGATTTTTGAGCCCTGAACGGAAATAAGATATGGAGGTCGGGATGTTCCAGTTTGACTGCACGTTTACATGAATTACAGGTTGTACAGTCCGATTTCAGCCCATTTACACACAGGAGTTTTCGCGCAATCTCCAGAGCGGTTTCGCCTTTACCGACTCCATAAGGCCCGGCAAATAATAGTGCATGAGGTATACGGTCGGTAGTGATCATGGAACCGATCGTTTTTTTTGCAGCTTCCTGTCCGATTATACCCTCAAACACTCTGCCTCCAAACAACAGAAATCTACCGGAATCCTCACTGAGTAATTATCTTCGGATATTTTACAATTTTAACAAAATCACAGCGCTTGTGTCAAGCGAAGATGGTTCAAGTGAATCCTGAATATAAAGTAATTCAAAGAGAATTCAAAGTTAAATATAATTCCCATATCATTACTGTCAAAATAAAAAAGCAGAAAACGTTTATAAGATAATGTTAAACAGATATTTAAGTTCCATATAAATCGAAATCGTCTTGAGTTTTTAAAAAAAATCGTATATTCACATTCCAACACTATAAATGCTTTTTTATGGTACATTAAAAAAAACCAACTTTCCAGGTACTTGCAGATAAAAATAAAAAAACGTCTGAATTATTTATTTATGGGAATCATGGTTCAGACTGCTTTTTATTGTTATATTAGGGCAACCACAAGGGATTGCCCCTACAGTATTGTCTCACCGTTTCGATAATCCCTATCCGTGTATATCCATATCCATTCATGGCAAATCCCCCTCTCCCTCACATCCTTACCGCCTCCCAGCCATCATAGAGCATCATGGACAACCGTTCGACCAGCGCCTTGTTTTCGGGAAATTCGGCGATATTGACATTTTCCATGGGATCGGTCTCGTGATCGTAAAGCATACGGGCATAAGACTGCACATCGGGCATGTAGGTGACCCGTGTTAGCTCACGTCGCCATTCGGTGTACCGGTAACGGTCGGTTCTGATGGAATCGCCGTCATGATACCTGCTGAACGCCGCTTTTTTCCAGGGAGTATCGGGATTCTGCATAAGCGGGACAAAGCTCGATCCCTGAAGATGTTCCGGCACCGCAAAGCCGCACAGTTCGCTGAGGGACGGGAATATATCCACATACTCGGTCAGCGCGTCGGTGACGTTTCCGCCTTTGAAGCCGGGGGCGCGTACAAGCAGCGGCGAGTGCAGGGATGTCTCGAAGTTGCAGTGCTTGCACCACAGGCCGTGCTCACCCAACTGCCAGCCGTGGTCGCCCCACAGCACAACGATGGTGTTGTCGCTGAGGCCGAGACGGTCGAGTTCGGCAAGCACCCTGCCAATCTGGGCGTCGGTATAGCTGACACAGGCATAATAGCCGTGGATAAGGGTTCGGGCAAGATCGTCCGAAAGCGGACCTTCCTGCGGGATACCGATATAATTTCGCAGTTCCCCCCAGTTATGGAGTGCCGCATCGGGAGCGCCCTTAGGCCTGAACGGATTGTCGGCAAGGTCGATGTTCTCACGCCGGTATAAATCCCAGTATTTACGCGGCGCATTGAACGGCAGATGGGGCTTCATGAATCCCGCGGCGAGAAAGAACGGTTTCCCCATGTCTTTGAGACGGCGCAGATCTGCGATAGCCTTGTCGGCAATTGCACCGTCCGGATAGGCGTTGTCGGGCACATCGGCGATTTCGTATGCCGGGCCGCGGCCGTTGTAATCCGTATCCAGAGCGATTTTTTTGTTGTCGTCCGTTATATACCCACGGCCAACCCATTCGCCTTTGGGACGCCAGGGTTGTTCGCTCCAGCTTTCGAGTGTGTCGTCCGCATGGTGGAACACTTTGCCGTTTGAGATGGTGTGATAGCCGTTATTTCTGAGGTGTTTCGGGAGGGTCAGTGCACCCGGTATGTCCTCGTCGACTTTTGTGTAAAAATCGATGAACCGACCCCGCGTGGGACGGATACCGGTGAGCAGACTCGCCCGTGACGCGCCGCAGACAGGCACCTGACAGTATGCCCGCCTGAAAAGTGAACCCTCCGAGGCCAGACGGTCGATGGTGGGTGAGATCATCTGTGCATGACCGAAACAGCCAAGTTGCGGGCGAAGGTCATCCACCGGGAAAAACAGCACATTGGGCTTCTTACGACCACCGGTACTAATCTGCGCGAAACCTGATATGTTTTGCAGAGTCAAAGCGGCAGCGCTTGCTCCGGCAGTTTTCATGAAGGTTCGGCGCGAGTAATTATTGTTAAGCATATTATTTTACTCCTTCTTCGGCACAAACATCTGCATATCTTCTCCCGATTTCGGCAGCATCTCCGCGTTGTGCAGTCGGAATGTGCTCCAGTAACCGAGCCAGCGGGGATCTTTGGACAACACCTCGCCGACTTTCCTCACAATCTTCTTCCGCACATCCTGATATCGCACGTTATCAATAAGGTTTACCGGATCGGGTTCCGCCATATTGTAGAGTTCCTCTTCCCCGCCTGTGATATTATAGCCGTAAAACCAGTGGTGTTCGGAATTCTCATATATCTGGAATCCGGCGCCGTAATTCACCCCCACATGCCAGCCGGTCTGGAAAATCTGTTCGAGTGTGCTCCGCTCTCTGTCGCCATGCATGACCGGTGTGAGGTCTTCTCCGTCCAGCGATTCAAAGTTACGGATTCCCGCATTACCGAGAATGGTTGCGCAAATATCGAGAGTCGAAACCGGCTTGTCGTATTTACCGGTTTTTGAGTTTTCATCCTTCGGCAGCTTCATGTATAACGGTACTCTGAAGATGTCGGGCTGGAAATAGACGCCTTTATCGAAAAGGCCCCGTCGGCCGTTGATTTCGCCGTGGTCGCCGCTGAAAATAATGAGCGAATCATCCCAAATGCCGCGCCGCCTGATTTCATCGAACAGTTTGCCGAGCGCATAATCCACTACCTCCATCTGGAGAAAGTGCCCTAAAATGTAGTCGCTGACAAGCTGCGGATCGTACGCCCCCCAGTAACGGCGGTACACATTATAAATCGCGGGTTCATCCTTCATTGGCCTGAAATCGTTGTCACGGATCCGTAAATAACTGTCGGGCAATGTGATGTGACGTTTCAGTTCGAGCGCGCGCTGTTCAAAGCCCGATGGAATTGAAAACGGCTGATGGGGATCGAAAAAGTCAAGCTGGAGGTAGACCGGAACATCGGGAGACTGTTTGAGTGCCGCATCCAGTTTCGTCGCGGCCTTTTCCGCCAGATACACCGAATAGTGAGCGTCGGGAGGAAAATCTTTGCCGTTCGCCTGAACGATCCAGCCGCCCAATGAGTTTCCCGGCGTCGTACGGTCATACTGTTTTCCCCGAAGCTCCTTTTTGTAAACCGGCGGCTGAACACCCTTGGCACTGAGGAACGCCACATAGTCGTCATCATCGAGCAGCGGTGGCGCCCAGCGGTCCCATGCGGCATCGTTTTCCCCGAAAGCATCCATGAATTTCAGGGTTCCGACATGACATTTGCCTGTGTGTTTCGTGATGTATCCGGCTTTGCGAAGATACTCCTGAAAGATCGTGTCTTCCTCGTACAGGTCGGTTTTCATTCCGAGAGGGGCACGTTCCCCGTTGGTCAGGTACGGCGGGTACTTCCCGGTAAAGATACTGGCCCGTGAGGGGCCGCAGAGCGGGCTTGTACACATTGCATTGGTAAAAAAAGTGCCCTGATCTCCGATGCTCCGTATGTTCCGCAGATTCACATGCTGTGAAATTTGCCTTGATGGAAGATAACAGTCCGGTGAAATCATATCGGCAGTGATAAGGAAAATATGCGGCCGTTTCTTATCTTTCAGGTAAAACGGATGAGTTCGTTTTTTTGTATCGAGGAAATACGGGCCTTTTTCTCCGGTTTCCGGAATATTTTCAGATTGTGCGGCGTGTGACTTACCCGGAATATTTGCGGCAGCGCCGAACGCAAGCGATCCTGCCAGCCCGTTTTTAATGAACCGGCGCCTTCCAAGCGATTTGTCTTCCACATCAACTCCTTTATCTTAAATGATATAACTATTTATAGCTTTTTGATAAATTTCAGATTTTTTACTCTGCCGGCATTCATGGTAAAACCGGTTATTTCATCATTCCTGTTACGGTCAAACAGCAGGGATATTCCATCACCTTTGAATGTATTCTTTTCCACGGTTTCCAGATTAATTCCGGGATTATACCCAATACTGACAAATGGATGGTCGTCTTCGATATAGATAGTATAAGTTACTCGAAGCTCATCGCTGTAATACTCACCAGGGTATTCGTGTATGTCATCAATTATTTCAGCATGGTCTCCCCCGTCAGAATCGGTATTTTCTTTTCGCCCGCCGTTTTTTATAGCGGTTTCCGCTGGTTTCATTTCTCCCGAGAGATAAAAATCAGCGACCTTTTCAGCGAGGTCTCCGGGCTGCATATCACCCAAATTACAGAGGATAATAACTGAAAAATTCTGCTCAGGAAAACGGAGAAGATGCGTACGGTATCCGCCCAATGCTCCCCCGTGACTTACTGTCCGTAATCCCCTGTATTCTCCGACAATATTGCCAAAAGCATACACAAGCTTTTCGCCGTTGTTGAGTTTTCCGCAGGTAAGTATAGTATCGATCAGTTTTTGTCTCCTGGCACCGATTTTGTTAAGATAAAAGTTCTGATCCCAAAGATAAAGATCCTCGACGTTAGAATAGAGTCCGCCTGACCCGACCAAAGCAAACCGCTGGGTCAGAAGCCCGAAACTTCCGTCATCATCAGTGAAATGTCCGTCGGCGCGGTTTTTAACTATCATAGTGTTGTCGTCATGGAAATGTGTTGAAGACATTCCGAGCGGTTTGAAGATATAGGTTTCGGCATAATCACGTAAGGATTGCCCGCTGGCTCGTTTTACGATCAGAGCCAACAGAAAGTATCCGGAATTACAGTACATATACTGCTCACCGGTGGGAAAATTGAGTTCCTTCTGTCGTGAAATCAACGCGAGAACCTCGTTTTCGAGCATCGAGTCCATGTAATTCCTTCCCGCGTATGTCCACAACTCAAGATAATCGCGAAGGCCACTGGTATGGTATATCAGATGCCGTATGGTAATTGGATCACCGTAATCCGGTATTTCCGGTACAAACTTTCTGATATTGTCAGCGAATGACAGCTTTCCCTGTTCCTCAAGAAGCGCGATACACGCCGCAACAAACTGTTTCGAAACGGAGCCTAAATAAAAAATCGATTTGGTCGTTATGGGAATATTATGTTCGAGATCTGCCATCCCATATCCGCGTTTATAGATAATTTCACCGTCCCTGACAACGGCAAGGGTACAACCAGGAGAGTCGGGTTTATCCCACTCTGTAAAAATGGCATCGATTTTGGAAGCAGACGGGCCAGCCATTTTTTGAGAACATGAAACACAGAGTAAAATGCACAAAAACAGCATTACAATAGTATTGATACTCGTTTTCATGGTTATATTCCTTTTATATATCTTTGTTAAAACTGATCAAATAAGGTATTCATTCTATTGATACAAGAAATATTACCAATTTTCAAGTAAAGAATCGACAGGATTACATATCGTGGGAAAATAGGAAAAAAATCTTGAAATATAGTAAGAATAAAATCTCAGTCATAATCACAGTATTGTGTGAGATTTTCCATTTTTTTTTGAGTTCGGTGATCACCATTATAACACTATATTTAATTATATATATTGCTTATAAAGTTAGTTCCGCTAAAGTAAATTGATGAGTATTCAAACAAGCATAAAGGATACGATCAGTTAATTGATATTCGGCGAAACGACGGTTGAATCGATAACAGAATTCACTCAAATATTGTTGAAGATGTTTATGACTGACACCATGATAAGTACCTCGAATAAAACTTTTCACATTTCCAATAAGGATGTGTACCCAAGGAAGTTTTTTCATTGCTTCGTGTGCTTCAACAATTTCTTTTTGATGGTCATGATCCATGCTCAAAACATTGTACGAAGGATATGCATCTGTTTTGATGATATAGTTAGGTTCGATGTGATTACGTACGAATTCGGAGAGATTACCAGAATCAAGGTGTTCAACCACGTGCATCGTTGCATAGCCGGCACAATTTCCTCTGTTTTCAACGGCAATCACCACTTTCGATTTATTCGAAGCGCCTCGTCCTCGTTTTCCCTTCGATTTGCTACCAAAATATGCATCATCCATCTCAATAAAATGATCCAATTTATACAGTGCGTCCCGATCTTTCATCGCTTTTCGTATTTTGTGAATCATCAACCAGGCGGTTGGATAACTCACCGCAATCTTTTTGTACAACTGTGTTGCCGAACACCCTCGTTTATCAGATCCAACAAGATACACAGCCCAAAACCACTTTCTCAACGGTGTGTGAGTTTTATGAAAGATAGTTTTTGCCGTCAACGAAGTTTGATGCCGACAATTTTCACATTGAAAGACTTTTCGTTTATTCATAAAATAAGCTTTTCTATGCCCGCATTCCGGGCACTGGAATCCATCAGGCCAGCGAAGGTTTTGAAGATGTTTATAACATGCATCTTCCGTTCGAAAAAGCTCTTGAAACTCAAAAAAGCTCAATGCAGTGTATTTACTCATGGTAACCTCCAGCACAATGTGTTATCATTTATACTGGATTAAATATATAATTAATTACAGCATTTGTCAAGCAGGCTGTTTTAACTTTATAAGCAATTTATTTAATAAAAAAACAATAAGTTATATGTTTCGAATACAGTAGGGAAATAGTAAGGAAGTTTAAAGATTTTTCCATAAATGAAATCCCCTCATTTTAAAACGAATGATGGGATTTTTCTTTTGGCTAAGGCATTATTTCCAAATGGTAATATTAGTTCCGTGGATCCGTTCCACCTCGTTGTCGCGCAGATTGAAGCGTTAACCTGTCCAATTTTTCGAATTCCCGATAGAGAGACCATTGTTGTGTATTCCAATATCCAGGCTCTGCGACATGAGAAGACCCGATCCAGATAGGAGCTAGATGATGACAGCTATCGGTAAAACCGCGTGTTTGCACGCATTGTTAAATTGGGGATTTTCGGATGTTTTCCAGTAAATGTCTTGTTTGTATGAATGATGCATTGCATCTCCTTTCTGACTTTTTCTCATCGCCGCTTTCCTGGACTTAAATGGTTCATTTTGCTGTGCAATCTATCGTCTTTAAAAAAATTATCTTGAATCAAGAGACAATCCGCCCGTAAAGACTGCAAAAAAAGAGGAATACTTTATCCCACATATGAACACGA
>JAFGMP010000123.1 GCA_016927495.1 Candidatus Latescibacterota bacterium
GACTGGCCGCCGAATCCGGGATATACCGACATAACCAGCAGAATATCCACAAGGTCGATGTACCGGATAACCGACTCCACCGGAGTATCGGGCTTCAAAGAAATCCCCGGATGCACTCCAAGGTTACGGATAGTTTCGAGCGCGGCAGGCATATTTTCCACCACCTCGACATGGATGGTCAGGTAATCGCTTCCAGCTTGTGCAAAGGATTCGATCATGTCGAGTGGATTGTCTGCCATGAGATGAACATCCAGGGGCAGGTCGGTCAGCCTCCGTACCGTCTCGACTATAGCAGGACCAAACGACAGATTCGGGACAAAATGGTAATCCATGATATCGACATGGATCGCATCACAACCACCTTCTATTGCACGGGCTATTTCATCGCCGAGACAACTCAGGTCTGCTGCGAGTATCGAGGGAGCAATTTTTATTTTCATCGAATCACCTGTTATATTACTCGGATTTCGAAACATCGAGCGTAACTTCGTTACTTGTATGGGTCAGCGTACCGGCGCCCGGATGCTGATCGATGACCGTATTGGGCAGCATTTCCGGCGCATCGACATAATGTACCTGTAGTTTAGTTATATCAAAATCATAGGCTCTCAATGTATCCCGGGCAGCAAAGATCGAAAGTTCAATGAGATTCGGCATGGTTACATTGGTTTCCGGCTGTCCGTCCGATATGTAAAGGACAACATCAGCGTTCTCAGGTACTTCCTGCCCTCCCGGTGGGTCCTGTCCCGCTACAATACCGCGGGTATAATTATTTGAATGAATTAACGCCACATCCTTAATTTCAAATCCCGCCTTCTTTACTACAATTTCAGCATTCCTGCGTGACATACCTATTACATTTGGAATATAAAGCGGTTTCGATCCCTTCGATACATGAACCTTTATTTCACGATTGAGTTTTATCATGGTACCGGGTAGCGGATATTGCAGTGTAATCGCATCTTTCGGATAATTATTATTAAACTCGAGCGAATCACTGACAACCGCCAAATTGAGACTTCGAAGCATTTTGACTGCGTCATTATAAGATGTTCCGATCAGATTTGGAGTTTTGATCTCCTGCCCGGTTTTCTGAAAATAAGGCATGACAATTCTGTCCATAGTCAACAGGAAAAAAAGACCGGCACATCCGAATGCAATCGCTGCCAATAAAACATGTTTTAAAAAAATTTGCAGAAATACGGATTGCATCGACTTACCTTTTTTCTTTTGTGATATCACCTGGGATGTAGAATTATCGGACATATTATTTCTTTCTTAATTTTGAAGCAAACGCTCCAGATCCAAACATTTGATGAGGCAGGATCAGATAACCGGAATTTTTTTCATATCGATCAAAACGATTGTCACGATCAACGACAAACTCCAGATGCTTCGCAAGGAACAGTGCAATAGTATCTTCATTTTCTTCGGGTTCGAGACTACAGGTGCTGTATACCAGAATACCACCCGGTTTTACCATCGAGGCAGCGCTGTGAAGCATTTCCTGTTGAAGGGATGCCAGACGTAGCACATCTTCCCTGGTAACTCTCCATTTTAAATCCGGCCGTTTGGACAATACCGCGGTGCCTGTGCAGGGGACATCGAGTAATACACGATTATAAAACACACCTGTTTCATTTCTCAAACCTGTGACATCACCTTCTGTACACTCGACAGATTTAAGTCCAAGCCGTTTTACGGTATCTTTTATCAATTCAAGTCGATGACTATGAATATCGACTGCTTTGATATGGCCACTGTCTTTCATGAGCAGTGCAAGATGTGTTGTTTTTCCACCCGGCGCCGCACAGAGATCGAGAACATTTTCTCCGGACTCCGGTGACAATAATAATGATGCCATCCCTGCTGAGGGATCCTGTACGGTTAACAGGCCTTCTTTAAAAGCTACCGTATCAAATAACCTGCTTCCTTTTGACACAGCCAGATATCCGGACATTTCAGGCACTACAGTAACTTCATATCCCTCATGAGTTAGCGTATCGGCCAGTTCATCGATACCGATTCCGATTTTTCCGGGTCGGACAAAAACCGGATGTTTCTCGACACCGGATTTCATTATCGCACCGGCAGTTTCAAATCCGTATTTTTCAATCCACTTTTTTACTATCCACATAGGATGGGATAGTTCGAAAGCCATTTTTTCAACAGGATCGGAAGGCCATTCTTTGGGCTCTCCCTCCCTTATATACCGTCTGAGAAGCGCATTTACCAGACCGCCTGCACCTTTACCACGTATCTTTATCGCACTCTCGACACTTTCATTGACAGCCGCCCATTCAGGCACAGAATTCATGAACATAATTTGAAACAGACCAAGCCTTACTATATTACGGATGTCATTGTCAAGCCCGGAAGAAGTTTTATTATAGTATACATCTATAATTCGGTCAAGGCGTAATTTCCACCGCAGCACTCCGGGCAATAGTTCACGAATAAATGCTCTGTCCCGCGGGTCAAGGCCCATAACTTTATCCGAAACCAATAACCGGTCGATATATGCTCCTTTATTTTCAATTCGGGCGAGCAGAATACATGCAATTTCACGTGCAGTTTTTTTATGGAAACCGGTTTTTTTCAATAACATATCTTTCGGCATTGGATGGGATTTCAAATATAAGGTCGCTGTCAGAAAGTCCGGAGTTTATATCATATTTTGAAAATACAAGGTTTACAACTTTATCCCTTTCGGATAGAATAATATTACGGGGAAATAATGTTCCGTTCGACGGGGTATAATCTGAATATTGTATTCGCCAGCTCACTTCATCGCCCTGCGAAAACTCCTCTTCTGCAAGGAGCAAATCAGGCCCATGAACAGTATAACGATATGCAGAGTCACCGTTTATAACTGTCAAGACTGCCTGTTCTTTCGTTTTATCGAACGAAATAACCGATTGACTTATTACATCGGCCGGAAGAAATGAGTTTGAAAAAATCGATGTAATTCGTTTGATATCAAATCTGACATCAGGTAAAATGTGGTCTAATACATTTTCATCACGCCCTAAAACAAAATAACCCTTTATTGATGGCACATAAACTTTAAATGAATCCTGTTCGGTAAACAGTACGGCCAGTACGACTCCGAATGCGCCCCTGATATTAACCCGAAAACGATCAGGTTCTTTGTAGTTTATATATACAATGGCAGATTCAGTATCACCTCCGACCGACATCTTCGCTTTTGCTCTGCCGGAAAAATCACTAACCTGTGCCATCCGCTTGTCAAGAACAGTCATGACCTGTTCCGCCGTAATGGTATCGGGAATACCGTGAGACGGTTTCATACCGCAGCTGTTGATTCCCAGGAAAAATACTACAACAACTGGTAAAATCCACAACAATTTATTCATTACCAAGGCTGTCCAGTTTCGGTTGTATCTTTTCTCTGTCTTCACCATGTTCTATTGCATTATTGTATGCTTCCGCAGCCTCTTTTTTATTTCCCAGCTTAAGCATGATGTCGCCCAGGTGCTCAAAGATAACCCCTTTATCCTGAATGTCGGCGATTTTAAGAGCGTTTTCGACATGTTTTCTGGCCTCTTTGTAATCACCTTTTTTATAATAACCCCATCCGAGTGTATCAAGATAAGCGCCGTTATTGGGATCAAGAACAAGAGCTCGCTTAACCATCGTAATGGCTTTATTGATATTTGTTTCATTTTCCATATACATATAAGCGAGATTATTAAGGGCAAGTGCATGATCGGGATTAATTTTTAAAACTTTAAGGAGCACATCCTCAGCTTTATTAAATTGTTTTGAAACATCATATGCCAGACTCAATCGTATCATAAAATGTATGTTTTCGGGATCTGATGTCGATAACCACTCAAGTATCGCTATTGCATCGTCATATCGTTTGAGATCAAGATATAGATTTGCTTCGACAAGTTTCAGCGCCGTTTTGTTCTCGATTTTAGAGTTGGCATCTTTGCGAATGAGTGTTATAGCGTCCTCGTAGCGATCCAGTTTCACAAGTGATTGAACCATCCCGACATAGACATTCAACAAACGATCCTCAGGATACTTGTCTTCGATTTTAGAAAGACCGGTACTGTAATATCCCAATGCCTCTTCATAACGTTCGAGATAGTTCATCGATTTTCCGAGAGAAAAGTAAAGGGCGGAATCGTCTTCACCACTCTCTTTAAGAGAATTGAAAAGAGCCTGTGCTTCATCTTCTCTACCCGCATAAAAGTATAGAGCACATAACGTTTTTTTCAATTGCTCATGTTCTTCACCCGCGGCCACTGCCTTTTCAAACCATTTGATAGCACATTCCCAATCATTTTTCTCCAGACATTGATTCCCTATAGCTACCATCAAACGAACACTATCGGGATTTTTTTCCACAGCCTCTCTGAATACTTGTTCGGCCTCATCAGCGCGCCCTTCAATGCTATAAACCGAGCCCATTTTTATCCAGGCATCCTCATCCGAAGGGTCACGCTCTATAATACGGGAATATATCGATATGGCATCATCGGTAAAACCATTGGCAGCTAAAACTTCAGCCACCTGCATCATCTCAAATGCAGGCGTTTCTTTTTCCTTGATATAGGACAGCAGAATTTTTTTTGCGTCAGCAGCTTTTCCTGATGAGAAATAAAACTGCGCAAGTTTTATCGTGTTGCTGAAATCTTTCTCATCCGACAACTTCATGTACATTATAAGAGCTTCGGCGGCTTCCTCATAATTGCCAAGATGTTGTTCAATATATTGTAACAGATGCCATGCATCAGCTTTTGCCGGATTCAGTTTTGTAACGATTTTTGTGTAACGATATGAGGATAGTATCTTACCGTCCTGTATGAGAGCTTTGGCCAGGGCAAGTGTGATTTCATCGGATTTAGGATCATACTCCAACGCTTCAAGATATGCAGCAATTGCTTCACCAAATTGTTTTTTCGATTCGGCAACTTTTCCCTCGATGAACATATCCATAGCTTTCTTATTCAACGGATCTTCGGTTTTTTCTTTTTGTAGTCTGGCCGGTGGCGCAGTCGCAGAACAACCGGTGAGTATTATGCCGATAAGAAAAATTGTGAAAAGTGTATATAATCCAGTATTACCGTGTTTTCTTTCTGTCATTTTTCCCCCATTACGGAATGATCGTATTTATTGCTACGGCAATCAACAATTTTGTGACCGCCGGATAATGCTTTATTCATATATGACATATCGAGTATTTCCACGGGATGTATTGTACGAGCCTCGATTCCTTCATGGTAAATCAGGTCGTCCAGTTGCATTTTACATGATGGACACGGTGTCGAAACAAATCGTGCATCAGTATGCCGTATACTGTCTGCCTTTCGTGATCCGACTTTTCGTGAAAGATTATGGTGTGTATAGGAAAATGTGCCGGCGCCGCCGCAGCATCTGTCGGCATCTTTCATTTCAATAAATTCCACACCGGGAATCATTTGCAGAAGTTCACGGGGTTCCCTAAAAATACCCTGACCTCTTTTGAGATGACATGGATCGTGGTAAGTAACTTTCATCGGTACTTCTCCCAAATCCCTGTCGATTTTTATTACATTAATCAGAAACTCATTAAGGTCGTATACAGGAACATCGAACGGGCCAACACCGAGTAACTCCTTTATCTCATGTTTTAACGCCGCAGAACATGAGGCGCAATCGGTTACAATACAGTCAATATTCTGACCTGAAAAAACCTCCAGATTCATTTTTGCAAGTCTTTTTGCGGTTTTATAATCACCCGATGAATACACAGGAATGCCGCAGCATGCCTGTTTTCTCGGAATCACCACTTCAATATTATTGTGAGTAAGAACCCGTATCGTAGCATCGGCAACTCCGGTAAACATTAAATTTGTAGCGCAGCCTATAAAATATCCCACACGCATGACCGGCTTTCCCGAATCCGGTGGATTTATTTCCGGCCACTTATTTAAAGCCTGCTTGTGAGAAAGTTCGGGGAAATGTTTGTCACCCATACCGGCAAAACGGGGAATCAGGGCTTCAAGAATCTCGTTTCCTTTATAAAACCATCGCTGACCGTATGAAGCTATCCTTGCGCCGAGATTCATAAGTTTAGGTTGTCTTATTACCGTTTTAAATACGGCTTTTTTTATAATATTTAGTTTACCTTTACGTGCCAGTTCGGCCCGTGCCGCAAGAACAATTCTGTCCGTGCGAACCTCCGAAGGGCAAATTTCAGCACACCGCATGCAGTTAAGACAATCAAGCATTCGAGCCTGTATCGCACCCTCCAGGGGTCTGCCGGCCGTTAAAACTGATTTTGCAAACTGAATTCTCCCTCGTGGTGATGCGCTCTCAATTTTCAATTCTTCATAGGATGGACATACCGTTTTACATAATCCGCATCTGAAACACCGGTTTATTTCATCAATTTGTTTCTCAAGAATATTTAATCTTTTTTTATCAGCCATGCTTTGTAAACATCTCCATCAGAGAATCTCTCAAAATATCACACAACGATTTATCTTTCTCAATAAAAGCTACATAAGTAAGTGTTTTATTGTTATCTATCAGGTAATTAACCGTTTCTTCAACAATGATATGCACAGCAATATGTATCTCGATATGCGATACATCCGTAGTAAGTATGGGAATCGCTACCGAAGAGCATCCGAGATCATTGGCTTTATCCAGAGCTGCTTTTGCAGCATTCCGTATACTTGGATCTGTAGCTACAAGATCCTGGCCGGAGATCACCGCATGTATCACCCACCGCGCTTTGAGCTTTCCGGCACCACTCACAACAGCCTCGCCAATTTTTACCGGCGCTTTTGCCAGAGCTTCTGATTCTATCGTTTCGCCGCCGGATTTTCTGATCAGTGATGAAACACCGCCACCCATCCACAGCATATCGTTTGCCGGATTTATGATTGCATCGGTTTTTACTTCTGAAATGTCGTTTTGGAGTACATCAAGTTTTGTTTTCGCTATTTTCATATACGACTCTTCCGATAAACAAATTGTGTCCCCGGTCAAGAACAATGGCAACGACTAATCCGGTAATATTGCCCATTATCACACCCGTAGCAATGAAAATTGGTATAAATATAAATATTTCAACACTTTTTACAAAGAACAAATATGCTATCAGCAACTGTACAATGTTATGAGCTATAGCTCCGAGAACGCTAATTCCTATCGGTCCGAATAAATTCCGGGTAAATTTCATTACAAGAAACATCGCTACAGCGGAAGCTAATCCTCCGCTAAACGCGAATACAAATAAAGGAGTGAATAAACGTCCCAGAATAAGCGCCCCCAATACTACACGAAGTAAAGTTACCTTCAGTGCATCACCAAAACCAAAGGTCAACAACGCCAAAATCGTGGCAATATTACCCAATCCCGGCCTGAACCAGGGAAGCCCCGGCAAAAAAGATTCGTAAACAAATAGAATAAGTCCGCATGCCGCAAGCATGGATACTATTACAAGACGTCTTATTGATTGGCTGTTCCGGGTCATTGTGTCACCCCATCAAACGATTCACCCTCATTGCCTCCGCGTATTGACACGATAACATGATTGGGAACACAAATGATGACTTCACCGCGGTGTCTGATAAATCCCATACCCGCACAGTATTTATGGGGACAGGAAGAATCCAAAATCCGTACAGCTCCGCCCTCAACTCTTATCTTAGTATCACCAAGTGGACCGGTAACTGTTGTTGTTACGTCCGTGTCGAGAGAAAGTTCCAGTACATGACGGCCATCAACCTCTACAATAACATGTTTGCCACCACCGGATACATAGCGGATTGCAGCGATACTGATAATAGATGCCAGCAGGAAAGTAATAACCAGTATGATATCGCCCCGTGTATAATATTTTCTAATCACTTAATCCATGCCCACAAAATCTGATACGGAACCACAGGAAGAACATACTCCTCCTCGTATTCCTACCGCAGATACCGAGTAATTAGTTCGTTTTACCAACAGATTACCGCATGACGGACACAATGTATCTCCGGTACCGGTAAGTACAATATTTCCCAAATACACATATTTGAGTTTTAACTTCGCTGTCTCGTAAGCCTTAACAAGCGTTTCAACAGGAGTCGGAGGTTCGTTAAACTTATAACGGGGAGAATACCTTGATATGTGAAGAGGAATTAAGGGATCGATACTATAAATCCAGTCGGCCAGTTTCAAAAAATCCTCTTCGGTATCGTTATAATTGGTAATCACCAGATTCGTAATTTCGACGTGACACTGCTGAGACGCTATCTCCACAGTCCTGAGCACATCTTCGAGTTTCCCGCCGCAAACCTTGTTATAAAATTCGGGTCTCATGGATTTGACATCGATATTCATGGCATCGACAACCGGTAATAATTCCCTGAGTGGTTCCTCGTTCACATATCCGTTGGTGACAAGTACATTGACAAGCCCGCGATCATGAACCAGCCGCCCGGCGTCACGAATATACTCGAACCATATAAACGGCTCCGTATAAGTATATGCTACCCCGATCGAACCGTTCTGCGAAGCTAACTGCGCAAGGTCTTCCGGCGACACATATCGTGTCGGCGAAGAATTCTGGGATATTTCGCTGTTCTGACAAAAACCGCACCTGAAATTACATCCGTTTGCGCCAGTAGAAAGAATCTGATTCGACGGATAAAAGTGATAGAGCGGCTTTTTTTCAACAGGGTCTATCGCAAGCGACACAACCTGTCCGTAAGCGCTTGCCTCAAGTTTGCCGTCCCTGTTGGTACGAACACGGCATGCCCCCTTTTTACCATTGGCGATTACACAGTAATTCGGGCATAAAAGACAGCGAACGCTATCGGTATCATACGGCTCATAATAAGCAGCTTCCATCTATGCCCCTCCTTCGGATTAATTCAAAGTTCAAAATTCATAGTTTAAAGATTAGAATACTATACACGGTATAAGGTTTAATAGTGCTACCAGGCAAAAGTTTCTTTATCTGTCAAACGCATGTTATAATTCCAATTTTTTCCCAATAATATCGATTACTTTACTACAGGTAATATTTCTCATGCATATATGCGTTTTTATCGGGCAATTATCGTGACCGTGCTTTCCGCAGGGACGGCATTCGACATTCTCCTCAATTACAATCCCTTTCTCCGAGTACGGCCAAAAACCGAAGTCGCGTATAGTCGGCCCGAACAGTGAAAACACCCATGTACCCATTGCTGCCGCAATATGCTGCGGTGCAGTATCTCCTGTCAGTACAAATTCGGAACGGCGGTATAATTCCGCAGACTGGCGAAGGCTCATTACTCCGCAGGTATTAACCGCGCCGGGAATTCCGGCCGTCAGTATTTCACAAATCCGTTTATCATCTTTACCACCGCTGACGATGATTGTCATTCCTTTGTATGCAAAGAGGTTACCGACCTCAGTAAATGATTCAACCGGCCATTGTTTTGTTTTCCATACCGAACCAGGTGCCAAAACACAATATTTTCCTAAAGCTCCGGTTATCGAATCAATGCGTCTCCTGTCAAAGTCATCGGGAAATATTGACGGTTTCAGGCCATCCGTTTTCCATCCGGCAGCCTCTGCAAGCATCAGATTACGCTCAACTTCATGAATCCCCATACGGTACGGAATCTTGCTCGTATGAAATATCGCACCGCCGCCTTTATTAAAACCGATTCTTTTTTTGGCGCCGGAAAGAAATGCGGTACATGCCGTTCTTGCAGACCGGTGCGGGATAAGCACAGTTTCAACCGAAAGCGCTTTCAGGCGATTACGTATACGTTGAATACCTTTCATGCCGCTGTCTGCGCCGCGTTTGTCCCATACTACAATTTCATCCACATACGGATTGTTTTCGATGATATTCTCGCAACCTTTGCGTACAATCGCCACAACCGTATCATCAGGCTGTGATATATGGGCTGCTTCAAAAAGTGGTGTTGCGAGTATCACATCTCCGATAAAAGCTGTCTGGATTATTGCTATTGAGGACATGAAAACTCCGTAATCTGCCTGTTATATTTTATCCGTTAAACACACGGCCTTTCCAGACAACTTCCATATTTCCGGTGATACTTTTTTTCAAAAGAATCGATCCGTATACTGCCTGAAAAACAAGCATACCGGGTATTAAGGCAACATTGCTAAATTTTGATCCCGGAGTCATTAAAAGTATAATGCCGTATCCTAAAAGCCATGAGAGGAAGGTTACAGCCGGAATTATTGAAATCCACCACGATAACACTAAAGACAGAATACAGACACACGCCATACAAATTTCTATACCCATAAAGATTTTTCCGATTCGGGCAAAATCACCAAGTTCGGTAATCCATCTTAACCGCTGGTTAACAAGACTGCTCAATGATTCTTCGGGTTGGGTTTCCACAACACCTTCAGTACTTCCTGCCCATCCGAGGTGGTAGTTTGTTTGTTTAATAACAGCATTCATTAGCGCCATATCTTCAACAATATGAGGTTTGATTTTGCTGAAACCGCCTGTCGCATCATAAGCATCACGTCTGAATGAAATATTATTACCCATGAACGTCACAGGAAATCCAAGCCCGGCCGATCCCATGACTACTGCCAGTTTTGTTACGAGTTCACTCGCCTGCAACCGGGCGAATATACTTCCATAGGTTCCGGGTATAACCGTAATGCCACCTGCAATCCCTACTTTCTTATCGCAATATGCTGCAACATGCCCTTTTACCCAGCCTGGTTTTACCGCGCAATCGGCATCGGTTATCAGAATAATTTCTCCCGATGACTCACGGATTCCCTGATTCAGCGGACGTTGTTTAGCAGGCAGGTTACGGGGTTCATTTTCGGTTGACAGCGCCGTGATAAATGCGTTCCGGGCGGCATATTCCCGGATTATCGACCGCGTTGAATCCTCAGATTCATCATCAACCACAATAATTTCGAGCTTATCCTCCGGATAATCGAGTTTTGTCAGACTTTCAAGGCACCGCCTGATGGATTTTTCCTCGTTACGGGCGCACACCACCACCGATACTGTTGGTAATGTATCCGGTAACTTCTGCCGTCTGAAACGGTATTCCCCGATCGCGATTAATATTGAAACAATCAGATAAAAACAGGAATATATAACCGCAAATAGTGCCAGCATATCAATCATCAGGCTCTTCCACCTCTCTAAAACCTGAAAATGACAACGCTTCTATGGTGTCAAGTCCGATACCATTATCACTGATTCTGTTGTGTAATTCCGTGATTATTCCCGGCAGCGCCGATCCACCACCGGCCAGTGTATCGTGAAAAACCATAATAGCCCCCGGTCTCATAAAAGGCTTAACAATCTCTAAGATTTTGTCAGGAGGATATTCCGAATAATCACCTGACAGAACAGTCCAAAGTACAATCGACATTCCTTTCCTTTTCACCACATCGGCGACGGTAAAGTCAAACATACCATAGGGGGGACGAAACCATCGCGGTTTCATACCGATTGTATCTCTGATTATTGTCTGTGATTCTTCGAGTTCCCGCTCCACTTCCTTTTTCCTCGTAAGAAACATTTTATTATGGGTCATCGAGTGATTACCGATAAGATGCCCACTGTCTGCAACCATACGGGCAATATCGGGGTATTTCGCCACCTTTTCCCCAACCATAAAAAATGTACCGCGCGCACCGATTGTTTCGAGAGTTTCCAGCACCATGGGAGTAATATCAGGATCAGGACCGTCATCGAATGTCAACGCCAGAGCTTTCGATTCGGGAGTACCCTCCCACAAAACGTTATCGAGTTTTTTCTTCAGAAAATCGGGAGGTATATGTTCGATCGATTCAAGAATTTTTTTTATCATTGGCTCTTTTTACCGTATTCAAGGCTTATCGCACGGGTCTGCCGTCCGCGCCATTCGAATGAACCGAAAAATCCTTTAAGTGTAACGCCTATTATGTAAGGTATATGCAAAATTTCAGCCACAGGTAACAATAATATAAGCTCCGGCCTGCCGCTTTTCAGCGCACCGTAGCCCGTCAAAAGAGCATCTCCGGATATTTTTAAACCTAATGCCCAGAAAACCGGCTTACTATCTATGCTCAGAGTTAATGTCAATATCAACCATACGGGAATCGCAACAAAGAAAGTAAAAATTGAACTTAAAAAAATACGTGCGGTTAATGATGGATATCTGCCGATTTTTGATGCCCACCGTGCACGTTTATTAATAAATTCTCCGGGTTTTCCGCTCGTTTTCGTGCGAACAGACGCCTTAGAATCCGTAACAAACACAACCTGTGACCTGTTTTCACCGGCAATTTTTTGCATCAGAAGGTCGTCATCGCCCGAAACCATATCTCCCACACCGTCGTAACCGCCGACACGTTCGAATGCAGAACGTCGGTAAGCCAGATTCGCTCCATTACAGGTAACCGGAAAACCTGCATTCATCAGACCTGCTGCCATCGTCTGTATGCCAAAAAATTCAATAGCCTCGAGCATACCTAAAAAACCACCGCCTTGAACACTGACAGTTCCGGCAACAAGATCAACACTGTCTGTTAAATAACGGATCATTCCTCTGACCCAACCGGATGTCAGCCTGCAATCTGCATCGGTTGTCATAATAATCTCACCTTTTGAAGCAAGAATACCTTCATGGACAGCTTTTTTCTTGTGTGAAAAGGACGAAAGGGAATCTATAGTGTTTCGTAATGAAATCCTTCTATCACTATCCATATACTTTCGCACAACTTTTGATGTTTTGTCTGATGAACAGTCATCTACCACTATAATTTCAATTTTTTCCGATGGGTAGGTTTGCCCAAGAAGGTCATCGAGGAGCAATCCGATATTTTTTTCTTCGTTACGGGTGGGTACAATAATCGATACAGTTGGTATCAAACCGTCATCGGTTTTTTTTTGCTTGAAATGGCC
Source organism: Candidatus Latescibacterota bacterium (assembly GCA_016927495.1). Classification (GTDB taxonomy): domain Bacteria; phylum Latescibacterota; class Latescibacteria; order Latescibacterales; family Latescibacteraceae; genus JAFGMP01. The sequence continues at coordinate 12,905 of JAFGMP010000123.1, forward strand.
GGACAATGCAAACAGACATGAGGAAAAATACACAAAACCGCCGCCAATAAGAACGAAAAGTAAAATGTACTGCAATGAATTCATCAAGAAGCCCAACCGGGGAAAAATTGTACATGTATCATGTTTAATAATATAAATAATATTATGTTGCAGAGCAAGAAC
>JAFGMP010000124.1 GCA_016927495.1 Candidatus Latescibacterota bacterium
CGATTACATTATGAAATTCCGATGGCTTTCGTTCTATATATTTTTACCTCTTTTGTTCATTTTTCCCAACATTCTGGAAAGACCCATATTCATTTCCCCCGTAATTACCACCGCCATTAACCTCTACATTGATACCTATAAATACGATATCTGTTAAACCGTCACCATTATAATCTTCAAGCGACATTCTCCACGAGTTTTTCTGAAATAAATCCAGCGGCGGCACATCTCCACGATCTTGCAGATAAATGCTATTTTCATTTGAATATTCGCCTTCGGCGGTACCCCACTGAACAAGCAATTTTACTGAATCAATCGAATCCCTAATATCACCATCCCGATATGGAATTGAATAACTGACACGGTCACCAAAACCATCAGCGTTAAGATCAGCATATTGCGAGGTGTTTTGCCAAACATATGTTGTATCCCATGTACACGTTTCTTTACAACTATTAGTCCCATTTAAAATATTCTCATTTACACACTCTGAACTATCTATTTCGCTAATTTTATTGAATAAAGATTGATTCTGACAACAGTCACCCTTAATATACCCATAGGCAGTGGATAGTTCATTGGTAATCAAACGATCTGAAGGGGATAATGAATTATCAAATACAGGCGGTTCACTACCGCTATAGCTGGTTGTACCGCATTCCTGTTGTACTGAAATATTACCGCAAACGTCGGTAACAGAGTTAGTTATCGTTCTCTTTTTGAATATTGGATACGTATTGAAACCGACCAGGTCCATCAAGCCGTCTGAATTTACATCTGTATACGTTATACTGTCCACGGGATAAACGCTGTCTGTTTTCCATGAATGACAATCAACAACACCGTCAGTAGTGTCAACTTGTGAAGAAAAGACAAAATAGTCGTCTGAAGAATAAACACTGTTGGATGCGAGATATGTTACGATTTCTCTCCCCTGATTGAACGTTGAACTTCTCGCAAACACAAGATCACTGCAACCGTCACCGTTCACATCCGGAGTCAAAATTTCGTATTTAGCATCCAGACCCTCTGGAATATCCAACACTTGAAATTTCTCATCAAAATCAGCAGATTGATAACACTTACTTAAAAAAATTCGGGCAATAAACCGCGGTTTATAGCCATTCCAATGCTCACAAAACCAATTTGCAATAATCATGAAATCAGTCCTGCCATCATTGTTAAAATCACTGCAGATGACATCCGGTTTAACAGTCAAATCCGACCAACCAAATGTTTTATCACTAAATTCAACTCTATCATCATTACCAGTGTTTATTCCCTCAAATTCACTTTCTCGAAAATTTGACCATTCGCCGTATTCATCACACTCAGAAAAAAAGCAAACGATATTGGTACTGCGTGAACGGGGACGATTATCATATTCATATTCATAACCATGCATGACCAAAAGAACATCATCAAGACCGTTACCGTCAAAATCTCCAACTGTTGTAGTAAAATTATTATCACCAAAGTGATGGTTCTGTTTTATCCGCTCATTATCATATTTGTATTCATTTTTTTTGTTTCTATCTTTGCTGCATATTACCTTATAAACAAATACTTCATTGTCGTCACCTCCCCGATAGACGACGATTCTATCCAGTTTATTGTCATTATCAAAACGGCCATACAGTATCTGCCCTCCCGGGCTCCAGGGCCAGTCACCGTCTTCATGATGATCATATTTCCATGTGTCGCTGAACTCTGAATTTGATGTTGTTTTTAGCTGACTGGTTTCATCAAACACGTTCCAGTCGAATGTAGTAGTGTCATCTCCTTCACCCGCTTTATCGGTACTTCGCGTTACCCCGGTAAGAAGAGAATTTATTTTATTACCTTGAGTATATTCACTATAGATAAGCTTGTGTTTCACTTTTTCCTGGCCATTAACACAAATTACCACTTCGGAGAGACGTTCATTTAATAACTCATGACCATTTACGGAAGACGAAACAGGATCATTTCTGATTTCATAATTAAATTTTATCTTAAAACGTTCATCCCCATACGAAACCGATTCAGGGACAAGTTTTGTTGAAGAACCGGGGCTAAAATAACTAATTGAATAACTATTATCAAAACGATCCGAAACAGAAGTCAGCATCCATTCTGTCTTATAAATATGGCGATCCTCATCTATCGATTTCATTTCCTCAAATGTATACTTTGAACCGTCTTCCGTTACCACACTCCAGTCTGTTCCGCTAAAATAAAATTTTGTTCGCGAATACATATCCCTGGTTTGGTACTCGTTATCGCCTATATATTCAACAATACCCCACGGTGTACTGTATTTTCTTTCATTTCCATCCCAATTTCTGTCGTTATACCCATACGAAAAGTCTTCTGTAATGGTCATACTACCGCAATTTAAAGTCCATCCGACACCGCATAAATTATTGGGCGTGTTTGAATTATACTCAAGACTTATCTGAGGAGTCGGTCCATATATCGCCGGTGGCAACTCTATGGGATAACTGTAAGAAAATGAACCGTCATTATTTACCCCGGCGGTCAACGGTACACACAATGCGATTATAAATGCCAATACAAACAATACCTTTTTCATATTAACCCTCATTCAATAATTAATCAACAGTGTCCTCGCATTACACCGCTTCACTCTTTATACTCTTGTATATATTAAAAACAATCACACTGTTTTTAATTATTTGCTTTAATTAATCTACACAATCGAACACCTGTCATGGATCTACCGCTTGCATCTTTGTTAACACGATAAACGCTTTGTAAAGCACTAACAGACGAATTGAAGCTGCCACCTCGAAGAACGTATTCCGAAATTGGACTATGCATAAACACATATGCCTTATCATTATAAACAGAGTTACTCGTATATTTGTCGTAATATGTATCTGTACACCACTCGTCCACATTACCGCACATATCATAAAGGCCATAATTATTCGGCAGATAACTCATCACCGGAGAGCTGCAACTTGATGAATTAGAAACATAACGGGCATATAAAACAGCATCACCATCCGCATCCCCCCAATAATAGGCGGTCGTGGATCCACCTTTACAGGCGAACTCCCATTCAGCCTCTGTCATCAGACGATACCCCAATTTCTCGTATTTGAATTCAAGTTCGGTAAAAGAGGTTTCGGGATATTTTTTAAATACTGTACCACCGTTTTCTAGATAACAGCATTCACTATCATCACTATACGATATTTCCGTTATAAGATTGCAAAGCAACACCGCGTCAAACCAGCTCATATAAGCAGCCGGAAGATCATCAGTACAGCTACTTATTTGATCTATAAAGCTTTTTGAAAATCTGTAGTCATTTTCAGAAAAACTTCTGTTGATCAGACTCTTAACCTGTTGTACGGTCATTTCAGCACGTGATACCCACAGATCATTTTTAAAAGTGACATAATGTGCTTCCGGTGCAATGGAACTATCTCCCATTAGAAATTGCTTGTTAGTACTGGGTATTCTGTTAAAAATTATATTCAGGACAAGCGAGTTACCATTCTCGACCATTTGATCCAGAGCTAATCCTGTAGCTACTGCACTTTTTATGCTCTCCGATTCCTCGTCTGTAGTTAGAGCGGAAACTGAGTAGCTAATGTAATTTCCCAGTTCACTAATTTCTGCTGAATCAGTATATGAATTTGTAAGACTTTCTCCGCAATATAAATATGAGGCATCATCATTAAGACGATAGACCCTATATCGCGTTGCATTTGTAACAGGGCTAAACGATATTGTAATTTCGCTGTCACCAATACCGCGCGTCGCGGTCACATTCGAGGGCGGAGCCAGTTTCGTACAGCCCCACACTGGTAATGACAGGCTCTGAACGTAATCCCCTTTCTTCGCAATAACCTTGTACCAGTAGCGAATTCCCTTTGTGATTGCGGTATCCGAATAGACATATTCCGTGGTATCGCACAACTTATAATAGTTTCCGTCTTCCGCACTTGCTCGCAACACGGTAAAGGCATCGGCATCACCGCAGACATCCCAGCTAACGCTAATGGTATCGACCGAGCTTCCCCGGCTACAGCCAATTTGCGGTACAGGCATTGCACAGTATCCGGTATCGGCGAGAGACAAATCACCCGTTTGACCGTTACCAAAAATAGCGGCAACACGGTATTCATACATGACATTGTTACTGACAAGAGTATCGTTGAATGAACATTCGGCGCTGTCGGTGAGTTTTTTCCATTCTCCGTCAATTTCACGCTTCTGCACGGCATACGACACGGCACGCTCGACGGGTTCCCAGCTTAGCTGTACGGATGAAGGATACGTTCCGTCGCTTGCCGCTATTTTGGCCGGAGGCCTCATGTCGCAAAAACCGCCGTCCGGCAGACTGAAATCACTGTTGCTTTTATCGGAAAAAAGCGCCGTCACGCAATATTCGTACTGCACCCTGTTTATCGCTGCTGTATCATGAAATACAGATTCTTTTGACTCTCCTATTTTAATCCAGTTCTGCGAACCCTCCTTTCTGAATATATAATATTTATCGGCATCCGCAATTTCTGTCCATTTTGCTTCGACATAGTCATTATGCTCACCGTCAGAAGCGCTAAAATTACCAGGCGCTTTACGGTTATAGCTTGATGAACCGGGATCACAGTCATTGCCCCTGTCAGGGCGGTCACAAGACAAACAAAAAGCTACAATCACAAGAAAAACGAAGATTTTTGTTTTCATATAATCTTCCTGCTACTTAACAGTTTCCTGAAAAACTCGATTTATGCTAAAATTAATTGCTAAAATATAGCATCATTGTTACAACAGATCCATGAGAGGCGATAATAAATCACAACAAGCTGAATTGTACAGCTATATTCCGATAGAAAAACGGATTCCTGCGAAACATCCTTTACGCAAGATAAAGGAAATCATCGACGGTGCACTTGAGGAGATAAACGAAGATATAGATGCACTGTACTCGCACACGGGAAGACCAAGTATTCCACCGGAAATGATACTCAAATCGATTGTACTACAAGTACTTTATGGAATAAGAAGCGAAGCATTACTTCTTGAACAAATAGATTTTAACTTCCTATATCGTTGGTTTCTTGGAATGAAAGCCGATGACAAAATGTGGGACGAAACGGTGTTTTCAAAGAATCGAGATCGTCTGCTTAGAGGAGAAATTATCGACCGCCTAATGGAAGTTTTGATAGCTTATGCACGAAAAAATAAACTAACCTCTGATGAGCACTTTACTGTAGACGGAACTCTTGTGGAGGCATGGGCGAGTCTGAAAAGTTTCAAGAATAAAGAGAAACCGGATGACAAAGATGACGACGGAGACAAGGGAAACCCGAGCATAGATTTTCATGGAGAAAAAAGAAGCAACGCGACACATCAGTCAACGACTGATCCAGAAGCGAAACTGTATCGCAAGTCCAAAGGACAAACGGCAAAACTGAGTTATATGGGACACGTTTTGATGGAGAATCGAAACGGTCTGGCGATTGCGGCAACAGCGACTCTAGCCGGTTATTATGCCGAGCATGAAGCAGCACTTGAAATGGCTGAACAACTTAAGGGAAAGAAGAGCAGAACATTAGGAGCAGACAAGCACTACGATAACGACGAGTTTTGTAAAAAACTGAGGGGCCGGACATAAAGTTTCCGGCAAAATGTGAACAAAAAGGGTAGAAAAAATAGAGAGTGTTTCCAGAATAAGAGAACAGGAGACACGGATGAA
>JAFGMP010000013.1 GCA_016927495.1 Candidatus Latescibacterota bacterium
AAACCCATTAAAAAACTGCCCAGGATATTAACGCTCAGGGTACCGTACGGAAAAGAGGAATCCAGTAATTTCATCGACAATCCTGATATAATATACCTCATCGAGGCGCCGAAAAAACCGCCGATTCCTACAAAAAATATTTTATATAAATTCAGAATATCCTCCTAAAATATTTATTTCACTCCACTTAGTTTAAACGTATACGCATACCGGCAGGGCATTTCATCAACCGAAAGCTGCGGGACATCGATATGCATTTTACCGCTTTCATTTCGCCAGGTAATGTCGCCATCGTAACCCAGCATGGAGACTTTGGTGATTCCCGATGTTTTCGGTGTTTCGAGCGTCAGTATTTTTCCCGGCCATTTAAGGCAAATGGCATATACCTCACCATCTTTAGCGGTATAACATATGTTTTCACCATCGTTGGTGGCGTGCCAGACACGGGTTCCGTAAATAGCTTCACCATTGACATCGAGCCAGCCGCCGATCTGCAGCAAGCGTTCCTGCATGATCACCGGGATTTTGCCATCAGCGGATGGTCCAATGTCAAGGCACAGGTTGCCTCCTCTGCACACGCAGTTCACCAGCAGATGAATGAGTTCCTCCGCTGTCTGGTAGTTTTCGATGTCTTCGTTACGGTTATAGCCGAATGACGCGCTCATCGACCGTGTTTCCGCCCATTTATGCTTCGGGCCAAGCTGCGCGTTTTCACCGGTATATTTGAAATATTCGGAAAGGTAATAACCGCCGTGGTGTGACCGTGTTTCGTTACCCCAGCGGTCATTAATTACTACATGGTCACGGATCGATGACTCATTGAAGAGCCAGGTGAGAAACTCCCTGGTCTTCCAGACTTCGCTCGGATGATCCCATTCGCCGTCCCCGTAAAACAAATCCGGCTCATACCGGGTGATCAGGTCCTTCATCTGCGGGATCATGTGCTGTTCCACATACCGGTCGACATCGCTGTTATACAGGGGATTGTACCATTCGTAGAGCGAATAGTACATACCCATCTTGATTCCCTCGGCTTTGATCGCTTTGGTGAGTTCACCCACAATGTCACGGTGCGGGCCGATGTTGACGCTGTTCCAGTTCCAGCTTTCGGTGTTGGGCCAGAGACAGTACCCGTCATGGTGCTTGGTAATCAGGATGATATATTTTGCCCCGGCACGTTTAATCAGTTCCGCCCATTCCTTCGGTTCCCACAGTTCGGCTTTGAACATGGGGGCGAAATGCTGGTACTGAAAGTCGCCACCGTAGGTGCCTGCATGGTAGCGACGGTGATGGCCCATACGGTCACTGATGTTGTACCAGTACCATTCGGCATAATTTTTGTTGCTGACATCTTGGAGGTTCTCGATTGTCGGCGCCCATGCCGGAACTGAAAACAATCCCCAGCAGATTTTAATACCGAATTTGGCGTCATCGTACCACTGCGGTATGGGACGGCTGTCGAGGGATTCCCATGTGGGTTCGTAGGTTTTCTGGGCGTAAGCCGACACCGTGATAATACAGAACAATAATACAACGACAGCAAGAATTTTCAGGAAGTTCAATTTACTCATGTGTCATTCCTCGAAAAAAAATATATGGAAGTTTTTCATGTTTTCCCGGTATTCCCGGTTACTTTACCCCGGTAATTTTAAACGTGTAGGCATACAAGCACGGCACCTCGTCAACCGATAATTGCGGCACATCGATGTAAATTTTCCCGTTTTTTACTGAGTAGTTGACTGCGCCGTCATACCCCAGCATAGAGACTTTAGTGTTGCCTGAGGGTACCGGTGTATCGAGCGCCAGTTCTTTTCCAGGCCAGCCGATGGTGATAACATACAGGTCGCCGTTTTTGGAGGTGTAATTAATCTTATTGCCTTCGTTTGTTTCACGCCAGGCTTTGGTGCCGTATATCGCTTCGCCGTTGACTTCGAGCCAGTCGCCGATCTGAATCAGACGCTCCTGCATGATTACCGGTATGGTGCCGTCCCCACGAGGCCCGATGTTGAGCATAAGCCCGCCGCCGCGTGATACGCAATACACCAGAAGATGAACAAGTTCCTCTGCCGACTGGTAATCATCGATCGATTCGTTACGGTTATAGCCGAACGATGACCCGAGCGACCGTGTTTCACACCATATATGCTGGATGCCTAATTGCACATTCGCTCCGGTATATTTGCCGTATTCCGAAAGGTAAAAGCTCCCGTGCCGCGACCGTGTTTCGTTACCCCAGCGGTCGTTGATAACAACATTATCCTTTACCGGGGACTCGTTAAACAGCCATGCCAGCCACTCCTTCGTTTTCCAGAAATCGCTCGGATGATCCCATTCGCCGTCACCGTACATCATATCGGGATGGTAACGCAAAACAAGGTCGGTCATTTGGGGAATCATGTGTTCCTTCACAAACCGCTCCGGCTCATTCTGCCACAGAGGATTGAACCATTCATAAAAGGAGAAATAATAACCCACATACATACCTCTTGCACGCATGGCATCGGTAATATCTTTCACAAGGTCACGGTGCGGTCCCACATCCATGCTGTTCCAATTCCAGCTATCGGCGCTTGGCCACAGGGGAAAGCCCTCATGATGTTTCGAGGTCAGCACGACATATTTGATGCCGCCGCGGACAAAGAGATCGGCCCATGCATCGGGGTCGAACAGTTCGGCTTTAAACTGATATGCAAAATTCTGATAGGCATAATCACCGCCGTACAGCTTTGTATGCTGGAGAAACGACTCATCCTTTTTATCCTGAATATTGTACCAGTACCACTCGGCGTACACACCTTTCGGCGCCCATGACGGAACGGAAAACACACCCCAGTGAATTTTCATGCCGTACTTGCAGCTATCGAACCATGCGGGAGTCGGTCTGCTGTCGAGCGATTCCCATGTGGGTTCGTAAATTTTATTCTGAGAAGATACATACAACGGAGACCGGCAAAAAATGATGATCAGTATAAACAACAAAAACCTGAAGTTTATTTTTGTCATGTGTGCTCCTTTTCCGAAATAAATATCGTATAATATGATGTTATTCGCTAAGAATGTGAACAAAAACATGCATAGAAAGATTAATTCACTTTGTGGAAAGAATCAAGGAAAATACGAAATAATTTTCAGGAAAAGAGTACAGGAGCGATTTGTGGTGTAGGGTCGCTTCGCGAAGCGCGCACTTGTAAAATATATATCGTATTTTTTTATTTGGTTGGAATAGATAACACCTTGATCAGATCAATTGGATCAATTCATGACATTTTGTCACGATTGAAAGCATAATGTCTGAAAAAAATATGAATAATTACAGGAACATGAATTAAGGGAAAATTATAAATGGATGTAAAATATGGATATAAGTAGATCAAAGGATAATGGCATTATTTTTGCGTAATAAAATTTCATCTCATGATACATTTCCTTTTTTTAAAACAGGTATTTTGCAATATGGTGTTTGTAAAAAAATTTCTTAGTTTTATAAAATGTAATATTCGCAATTCGCATGAAATTGAAATTTAAGTCAAGTCCTGCTTTTTCTGTAAATTCCATCTCTATATATGACCCGAAGGGTCACCCTGCATAGATTAGGG
>JAFGMP010000125.1 GCA_016927495.1 Candidatus Latescibacterota bacterium
CTTCCCATGATCCACATGCCCGATCGTCCCTACATTTACGTGAGGCTTCGTCCTCTCAAACTTCTCCTTCGCCATGAGGTATCCCCTTTGAAAAAATCGACCCTCTCCGGTCTTTATATCATAATGGAGCCCACAAGCAGAATTGAACTGCTGACCTCATCCTTACCAAGGATGCGCTCTACCTACTGAGCTATGTGGGCAATTTACATTTTTTACATACGTCAAAAAAAAGTCAATCGCGCCAACTTAATAACTGGAGCGGGAAACGAGACTCGAACTCGCAACCTTCACCTTGGAAGGGTGACACTCTACCAATTGAGTTATTCCCGCTACCATACAAAACATACGGAATAAACCGGACCCCATTTAAAAAATCAAAGTTTGTTCTGTCTGTGTATGATTAAGTCGCTCTGATAACAGACTTGTAAAATACAACAACCTATTACATATGTCAAATATTTTTTCTGATTTTTTTTATTCATTCGGATATTTTGGTAAATAATCCACGTCGATTGCACCAAAATCAAGGTTTCCGTCAAAAATAAAATTGTTAATATTCGATACAATTGCTTCACATTTTTCTTTGCCGCCGCAAAAATCCGGTTCCGTAACCAGTGTTAAAACCGATGCACGGCGCAAAATCGATCGTATAAATCTCACCGGTTCATACGTCGAATAAAATGAGGACTGACATGGATATTTGAACTCGCCCTCAAAAATTTCCTCCGTAAAGGGCAATACATACGTATCCCAAAAAAATGTAAAATAATCGCAATCAATATCGACAATCAGGTTTGGCATATCACCGGATATCTCGCAGACTGCGGGATCCCAGCCAAGTGTATTCCACAGTCCTGATTTTACTGCCTGATGGTCTTTATCTGTCAGTACACCTTTGTATGAAAGCTCTTTTTTCAACCTGCCAAGTTTGTAAAACCGGTGAGCTGTTCCTGACGAGTCATCATACTCGGAGTACGGCGAATCGTGATCTTCATAGCCGATGTTTGAACAAAACTGGATTACATGTGAAATCAGACCGAGTTCCATACCCGAAATAATCCAATCGTCATCCCTCGGAGAGAGATCATATTTAACAAGGTCCACCAATTCTTCAAATGTTCCCAAGTTGACGTTAAACTCAGATAATTTTTCAACTCCGCATTTCGGAATCAGCGCATCATGGTGCCTATCAAATGTGATAAGACAAATGGGTAGGGAAGCAAGACCGTTCTTACCACAAAGGTATATAATCGGCAAGGTCCATCGATGATCCCTGAAAATAACTCCGGGTATACCGAATATATTCTGAATACGATTCGGGTAGATATCCGCAACCGAATGCGGTATCAAGCCGGATGCTGTTTTTAAAAAATCACCCATGTACTGTTGTTTCACAAATTTAAACGTTTCTCTATTCCGAATCGGGATTTTCATGAGTGTCACATGCAGAGTTTTATCAAACTCAGCTAATATTACAAATTCCAGGGATAATTTTCGAATTGCTTTTCCCAGTAATAGCTATCCTCTGCGGCCTTACGGGCGTTACATTTATACTGTTTGAGCCTATGGGTATCGGCAATCATAGAATTGATTGTCTCTGCAATCATTTCCGGGTCGTTACGTGAATAAATTCTTCCCATATTGTTTTCAACAACAGCTTGCCTGATAAACGGAAGGTCATTAGCCGCTATTGCCAGGCCGCCCATAGCATAATCGAAAAGTTTATTGGGAGAGGAATACACGATGCTCAATGTTGCCGGATCTAATGGTAAAACACCGATGTCATGTTTTGTAATTATCGATAAAGCTTCATCAGGCCGATATTTTCCGGTAAACCGAACCCTTTCCGAAAGTCCTTCTGATTCGGCCAGAAGCGCCAGCCGTTCGGTTATGGGCCCATATCCGGAAATAGTCAGTTCGGCGCCATTAATAAATTTACACGCAAGCACAAGCTGTTCAAGCCCCCTGAACGCCTGTACTTTCCCCTGGTACAATAATCGAACCGGTACATGAACCGAATCCGTGGTCAATGAACCTTTATATTTGCGGGGGCAATTCATGACAACCGCAGGCTTCGTATGTAAACCATGCATTTCCCGAATCATATCGGCAATTATATCATTAACGGTGATCACATAATCGGCATTCTTAATACCTTCAGCCTCGATACTGCCTAATGCTTTGTTTGCAGGACTTCCATGAAGTCCCACACCTGGCCAGTATTCATGAGCGTCATAGAGCATTTCTCTTGCCACACCGGATTCTTTAAAATCATTACCGGCATACAGTGTATCAACATCGTTGCAGTGCACAAGATCAAAAGTATGCCCGGAAAAAGCATGTATCATTTTACGGTTTATCTGCCGGCTGCTTTTTATATACTGCCGAAAATTCATCATAATCATCGTATTTCTGATAAATTCTTTAAGAGGCGAAGAAGGAACCGTTTCATGAAGATTTGCAGCCGCTCGGCCAACTCCCGGATTGATACGCCCCTGGAAAAAATTATATAATCTTTTCAGTATAAATTCTTTACGATGCGGAAAACGGATAATTTCAAATTGTGTTTTACTCTTTGATTGTACAAGTCCGCTGTTGACGATTTCAGAAGAATTAAAATCATGTATTTCCCGGACAGATCTTCCTGACGGATTGGTACAGGCTATTGTTACCTCTGCGCCTTTCAGACAAAGCGACTGGCATGTTTTATAGACACGGGGGTCTTCCAGAACCTCTCCGATCAACAAAACAAGAATACTTTTGGGAGATATGGATGTTGAAGGCATAGTATAAGGAATATAATTGATAAAGTAATGTTATTTTTTTCTTATAAAGGTAATGCCCTTTTCGGGATCAATCGGGCCGGGACGAATTTTCAGTGTATCATGGAATAAATCGGATGCGCCTCTTGCACCTTTTATCGAAAACTGCATTGATTTAATATTCGGTGCAGAAAATGAAATATCCATTTCACCGGGCATTTCCACACCCTGAATACGCCATAAATCCGGCACATACTCAATAGAACGCAATATTTTTTCACGTGAAATCCACCAATGCACCAGTTCCTTACCTGTCATAGCCCGTGCCTGATCCATACGGCAGCGTGGGATGAAAGAGTGGTAAAACTGTGCCAGTCCGGGGATTTCCGAAGAGTCCATGTTTTCCGGGTGAATCAGGACGCTGAAAAGCCCGCCGGCTGCTTTGGCATACAGGTAAGACTCGATGACACGGCGTTTTACAACCTCCGGTTCATCACCGGAAAGCATAAACATGGTGTCCATAAAATTCAGCGGAATCTCCACTATCTTTCCGGCAGGATTAGATACAGGCAGAGGGAAAAAGGGTGATGCCATACCGCTTCTGAATCCCGGCCTGTCGCTGAAACCCATAGTCGCATCGTACAACAATCCGGCTTCAGAAGCAGCTTCGAGTGTTTTGCCGTACCGAAACATGAGATAATGATGACGCACACCACAGAGTTTGAATCCCATACGGCTTTCGTAGGATTCAAGCTGCTGTTTCAATGCCTTCACATCGAAAAATGCATCACGTGTTCCATGCAGGGCAATCTCGCAACCATCTTCGAGGATACGTCTGATCATGGCGGTTATTTCAGAGGCTTTTCTATGATAAATCGGATCGATATCATTATCGCGGTGGTTGAATTGTCCGCCGAACGGGGCAAAAAACCACGTTGAAACAAATCCGTTTCCGCTTTCGAGAAAAAGCAGTTCATCATAATTCCAATAGGGATCATTGCCTTTTAAAGCGCCTGAAAGCGACTCGATTGTCGAGAAAAATTGTTTGCCTTTCAATTTGAGAAGATTCATCGATGCCTGCGCAAGTTCGTACAATGAACGTTTTATTGTCCATTTTCTGACCACATCGACGTCATGGCTCAAAAAAAGCGCCATAGGCGCTGATGCAGGCCACCGTGGTATGGACATGAGCGGTAATCCCAGCTTACGGTAAATATACCTGACGGCATTTTCAATCAGATTAAAATGGAACGATACTGCGGGGGCATAAGTCACGCTCTTGGGAGGCGGATTATGACGGCCAAACCTGTCGTTCCCCGTTTTATTTTCAATCTCCCCCGAAAGAATTCGAATTGTCGCTTTAACAAGGTCTGCTGAAAAAATCAGGGTAATTGCTTTTCCCGCAGTACCTTCGAGCACAAGAGGCCCGCCCTCAAATGTTTTTACGAAACAGTCGAATCCCGGCCGCTTGAAATCCTGCATTTTCGCAAGAATGGGCGCTTTCACCGTCATTGTTTCAAAGTGACAGGGTTCCTCGGGAATTTCATCGTCATGAACAGATGGAATGGCAATGATTCCAGCATAATTTTCACCGATACCTTCAAGGGTTTTTGAAGAAATATCGCCATATACAAGCGCTATAGGTGTACGGGGGCCATCTTTATATAAGCCTATGGGGATTCCGGCATGAACGCGAAAGTTTCGTGTAAACAACGTTGCCGGACCCTCGACAGGTGATGTCATAATCAGATCAATCACAGTTATATCCTGTACGGTGTATTTTCGTAAAAGGTTGACTCGATTAGAATCTTCATTATTGAATTATAACAGATTTTTCCCTTAAATCATAAAAAAAACATTAAAACAATTTCTTACACTGTCCAAAAATCCTGAAAACAGCCTTTGAAAAATGAGATGAGTATCTTTCCGTAACATAATAAGGTTTAAGTTTAGCTCCGAAGCCTTTTTTGAAAAAAGCAACCGAAGGTATATTGGCTCCGACCATATCAAGGTACGTACAGTTTTCGGAATACCGGCGAATAACATCCCAAAATAACAGCGAAAAAGCTCCCGATGAATTACTTTCCGGTATCGAACCGCTAATCCAGGCATAAGCGTTTGTCTCATCGGAAACCACAACCATTGAGGAAACGACATCACCGGCTTTGTTGAGAACGGTGCGCATCTCACCTAATCCCGAGTTCAGAATATCACTAACCATTGCAGTTACCGTTTTTTTTTCAATGGGAAGTCTTTTCCCCCGATCTTTGTATATATGTTCGTATAACTCGCCGAAATCAGTAATTTCAATAGCGCCGTGTAATTCGAGATCAGATTCGGCTTTTCTTAAAACGGTCCGTACGCGACGTTCCATTTGATCCCAAATTTTTTCTATGTCTGTTAAATCCATCACATAAGTATATCGAACTTTTTCCTGCCAACCTGCCCACGTAAATGGCCGGATATCGGTTATTCCGGGTGAATGAATGAGAAATGAATACTGATACCGGCTACCGATATATTCGATAAGCTTACCGGAGCAATCCATGTTATAACTTTCTTCTTCGGATTTTCGCTTACCGGCCCACGCCCGGTAAATAACGCCGCCATAAGGTGTTAGCACAGGTGTTGTGATTTTTCGAAAACCGCCCTTTGATAACTCTATACCTGTCACACCCGCCGCAAGTTTGTTATCTTCAATAACTCCGATAAACCGTGGCAATCCTCCCTGAGCCGCAGCCGCCGCTTTAATCCATCTTGTTTTTGAAAAAACGGACCCCTGCGGAGAAGACGACACAAAAGAATCCCACAGGGCTTCATCATCAATCCTCTGAATTTTCATCGTTCTTGCCACCGAAGCCGCCTTTTGCTATGTCCATTATGTTGTGAAAACTCAGAAATCCTGCCTTCGTCCCTAAAAAAATATATGCACCGAAGAAAATTAACAATGATGAAATCACCGCACCGAGATCGGTACCAACCAGTCGTGTCATCATATAAGCCACCATAGCAGCAATTACACCCGATATCCCGATATCAAAAAGAGTTTTGCCGGGTATGAGATCTTTTAGAGGCACTTTCAGGTCAAAAAGAATATAGGTAACGAGAAAAATAACGTGAATATATGTCGTTATAACCGTGGAAATGGCAGGTCCGAGAAACCCGATTGTTTTCACTAAAACCAGATTGAGTATCAGATTCATCACCATTGTTCCTGCTGCCCCTAAAAATACTATTCGAGGTTTTCCAATGGCGATAATTATGACACCGTAAAGAGCGATTCGCAGAGGCATTATTAAAAGATAAATCCTGAATGGCGCTACCGAACCCTCGTATCCGGATTTAAATATCAGCGGGACAAGGTGATCAGCAAAAAACATCAGATATATGCAAAGAGGCCATATCAGTTTAGCCGTAAACTTTATCGTTTTATTAATTAAACCGGTAAACCCGGCAATATCATTATTATGATGCAGCTTATTGAGAATCGGAGAAATAACGCTGTAAACCGAGGACAGAAGGACACCGACCAGGGGAATCTCGATAGCGCCCACAAAAAAAACGCCCAGCGCTTCGGGTCCGAAAAATATCGAAATTACAAATTTATCCAACCAGGTGGAGATTATATCGATAGTGTTGGTCAACGCGACCGGCAGGGCGAAACTCAATTGGAGCAGAACCATATGCCTGCCGGTAAAATATGAGATTTTCCCTATATCGGGGCGCATTTTGTAAAGAAAATAAAGTGCAAGCATATATTTACAAACAGCAAAAACAACCATTGCAGTAAATAAAATATGAGCCGGTATTTTGGCGAAATATTGCCATCCTGTAAGAATTATAAAAAAAAGACCATGAGAAGCGCTTATAATAAAAAGGTATTTGAGACGGTTGAATGTTATAAAAATCGGGTCGGCAAATGCTGAACCAACAAGAAAAGCTCCATAGACACCAAATATTTTAAGATTAGTTATAATGTGCGGATTTTTCTGTATACCTGCAAGCAGCGGAGCAGCAATCCAAAACACCAGGGCAATAAGAATACCGTTAATTCCCAGTATGAGCAGTGTCTGTCCAAGAAAACCAGAGCGCTCCTCAGGTGTCAGACGTGGAAGGAAAAAGTATACGGTCTCGGGCACACCCATACTGACTATCATGAACAGAGCGGTAAACATGAAAACCTGCTGAAACGCACCGAACTGCACAGATCCCATGGAACGTGCAAGACCTATATTCAATAAAAACAAACTTATAACGTAAATACTTCTTCCGGAACCGACAACACCGACTTTGCCGCTAAAACTTTTATCGTCTATCATTTCTAATATGGATAAACTTCACAGCGCTAAAGGTTAAACATACTGTGGAGATACCCGGTTACCCTTTCTGAGTGAATGATCAAGGAGATATTATATCCGGAATTTCACATATCTTTACGTTTTGCCTTAACAATCATATATGTTTGTCCGGCGAATACGGAACAGAAAACACTATCTATTAAACGCCATACGACATGGGGCAAAAAAAAGGTTACGCCTGCAAGTCCGAGTTTTTCAGACGGCCTGCTGACAAATAATACGGTTTTTTGCACGGTAAATCCGGCGCTATTCAGCATATCCTCGATGTCTTTGGTATCGAATGAGTGCAGGTGGGCATTTACCGGAGTTTTTTTATTGCAATGAATACAGCGTGTTTGCTCGATAATTTCGCGGTATGGCGTTGAAATTATAAAATACCCTTCCGGACGTAGTATACGTGAAATTTCACTGAATGCCTGTTGGGGTTTATCGAGATGCTCGATAATTTCACTTGCTACAACCGTATCAAATGTTTTCTCTCGGTAAGGAAGCCTGTAAATGTCTGCGAGGGTAAAATCAATAAATTTATTTAAGTTATTCCGGCCGGTATTATTTATTCCATGCTGATTCTCAATGTTTTTTTTTATTCTTAATGAAGCCCTTTTTATACTGTCAAATCCCAAATCGACAGCATGAACGGAAAAACCACGCCGGAATAGCATTTCGGAAAGCCATCCGGAGCCTGAGCCAATATCGAGAACACGCGATACCCCACCGCGGGGTACAAGGCTGACAATCGTCTGAAATCGCCGTTTTTCAAGGTTCCTGCGAAAATATCCCATGTCTTCCGGCATGGGCATATCATAGGCATCGAGATCGTAATGTAAGGTGTAGTCAGTGTATTGTATAGGAAAGCCTCCCAAGGCTTAAACAAACTATTTGAATGCATTTTCAATTATTTGTTCCGCCGGCAGTATTTCTTCATCTTCCACAAGCTGGAAGAATATTTTCATGATATTCGGATCAAACGTTGTACCCGTTTCTTCCCTCATGATTTTCAGTGCCTTTTCAAGCGGCATTCCTTTTCGATAAATTCTATCGGATGTCAGCGCATGAAATACATCCGCAATTGTCAAAATACGGCTCATAAGCGGAATATCCTCTCCTTTCAATCCTTCCGGATATCCACCCCCGTTATAATGCTCGTGATGATGATAAATAATTTTGGATACGGGTTTTAACGCGTCAATAGATTCAATTATTGTATGACCGAGAATCGGATGAGCTTTTATGACACCCATTTCTTCATCAGTAAGTTTTCCCGGTTTGTTGAGTATGGTGTCGCTAATTCCGATTTTACCTATATCATGCAGCAATCCGGCAATCTGCATAAGTTCGAGGTCTTTCTCTTCAAATCCCATACGTTCTGCCATTTTCAATGCATACTGAGTTACCATGTATGAATGGCCGCCCGTATAGTGATCACGTGAATCTATAGCAGTCGCGAGCGCCTGAATCGTATCGCTGAACATTTTCTGTTGACTTGAAAATAACTCGGCATTTTTAACTGAAACCGAAGCCTGGTCCGCGATTGCTTTAAGCAGGCTGATATCATCGCCGGTAATAAGATAATCGTCTCTGAAAAGAACATTGATAACACCAAGTATATCATCCTCATAACTGAGAGGAATCATAATAAGAGATGATATATTTTCCTCGATGCATATTTTTTTAATTACCGGATCCCCAAGCTCATCTATTTTTCTGAATACACTGGCACGTCCGGTATTTATTGTCGCTCCGATTTCACCCTCTGAAATATGAAGTAATGACGGTATGTTTTCCGTATTGTTTAGACCCATGGTAACTACTCTTCTCAGACGGTTTGTATCAAAATCGACAAGCCAGAATATACCGCCTGCCTTACCCATAGTCGATATGATCCTGTCCATAATCTGTTGCAGCAGATCATCGATATTTGTTATCGAAGAAATGGATTGACTTATCTCATAAAGCGTGGTCATACGGTCGATACGGTGTTTAAGTTCGGTATCTATCTCATCTACTTTTTCGGTAAGAAGAATACGGTTATGTGATAACTCGTCATTTGCGCGTTTAAGATCATCGATAAGCGCTCGACGTTCCTGAATGAACCGTCTTTGTTCAATGCCCCGTTCTATTGTCTGCAAAATTGCCTGCATATTCTGGAACGGCTTCATTATGTAATCAAAAATATCTTTTTTGATAGCTTCGACCGCGGTATTTACGGAAGCGTACCCGGTCATGAGTATGACTATTGTGTCAGGCTGAATTTTATGGATTTTTTCGGCGAGAGTAAGGCCATCCATTCGCGGCATCTGAATGTCTGATAACACTACATCGTAATTCTCTTTTTCAACAAGTTGTAAAGCGTCAACGCCATCTGCCGCAGTATTAACACTATAACCGCTGTATTCGATATATGTCTTGACGACATCCCGGATCCCCGGCTCATCATCTACAACAAGAATTTTCCCTACCAACGAGTTTTCCTTTGTTTTAATTCAGTCAATAGTAATTAATATCAGTATCATACTAACTTTTATTACATTGCAGAATTTTTACCACTTGCTTGCGCCAACAACTGCCATCAGTAAAGCTAAAATGCTTCCGATAATAAATATCAATTTATATAACCAGTTCACCTAAACCTCCTTCACACTAAAAGTTTGTCAAGTGAAGGACTCCAGAAAGCATGGTAACCCTCATGAATATGGAATGTAAAATTATCTGCTTTATTATAGACACCGTATACTTTTTCTATTTTATTGCATGCCGCTCGCACACTCTCTATCGGGAAAATGGCATCTTTTCTTCCCGACTGAACAATCAGCATCCTCGGAGCGATCAAACCTGCCACATCGGGGAAATCCGCCCATAGATTCAAACGGGGTATATAATTACAACTACAGTGTCGTACCCCAAGAATTGAACCGGATGCCTCGGTTACATAACCTGAAATCAGCGCCCTTTTGATACGGTCATCGAGTGCGGTTGTGTACATGGTCATCATACCCCCGCCGGAGAGCCCCACGCATGCAAGATTTTTAAGATCAAAATTATCCTGAAATGTCAGCCAGTCAATCAGGGTACATATATCTTTCGCCCGAATACCGATAAGTGTTTTACCGACCTGTACCGCATTTAAAAAGGGCTTTTCGCAGCCGCCGTCGAAACCGGGGCGGGCATCCTCCACATTATCGACACGTTCGCCAAAAGCAAAAAGTTCCGGCGCTACGGCACACCATCCCCTTTTTACGCACTGGACGGCATAATCGGTATTTAATATCTTGATCAGTTCACGGGCTTCGTCATTTACCGGCTGATTTATTATGTCATGTGCGCCGTTACCGTGGCCATGGAGACATAATACGGTTTTCGCTTTACCGGTGACATTTTTCGGTTTAAGGACATAAAAGGGCATGCTTCTTCCGGGAACAACCTCTAATACCCATTTATCCTGTGTATAATCGGCAAATGTTTTTGTTTCAAGGTGTTTGGCTGCAGGACAGGTCGATGCGGGAGTATGGCTCTCACCAAGAAGTTCCCATAATTTGGACCGCAGTTTACTCTGCCATTCCCGTGCGCCTGATTCATTGGTTGCATTGAATGCAAGTTCGGGCTTATGTTCGTCAGTCACCTGTTTCAAATATGTCAATGGTGAATAGTCCGGTGGTTC
>JAFGMP010000126.1 GCA_016927495.1 Candidatus Latescibacterota bacterium
GAATGCAATCGGGGCCGGTGAAGACGGTGTTATCGGTGCGTTTAAAGTCACCGATAATATTGGTGTTGCCGGTTCATCAAAAATTACAAAAATTGATCTTGATGCAACAGTTGGTACTATTGTCACTAACTCCATGCAAAGGGCAGACATCGCTGAAGTTTCTGTTTGGGTTGATGTAAACCAGAACGCAGCTATTGAAAGAGATGTCGATACCTTTGTAGGAAAATATACCAACACAATCACAACACCATTGACGGCCGGGGACTTTGGTTCTGACGGCTCAGTAGTGTCTATTACCCTAACAGGTGATGACCAGGTGACGATTGCAGACGGTACAACAAAGTGGTTTATAGTTGTTGTTACAACCCGTGAAGTTCCCAAAGGTGCCACGGGTGAAGGTGCGGTAATTGACGTTCAGGTTACTTTAACCGACAGCGCTACTCCTGCGGGTACTGATGTATTGAATGCAAACGGCGCTGCATGGTTACAGAATGATACGCTCGATTACACTGCAACAAAACTGACTTTCAAGAGCACTGGATATCAGGCTCTGTCCGGCTATAACGGCACTGCACTTAGTGGTGAAATGGCCAAAGATGGCGGCGTTATCCTTAATGCTGTCGACGATTGGGGCAATGTTGACAGTGATTTCGCTGAAAAAGTCCAGTTTCTACTCTACAGCTACAGCACGTTAGAGCCCCTCATTGCAGATTTCACGGCGACTGCAAATCTTGCCGATGATGACATTAAATGGGGCGCTTCATGGACCACATCGCCTGCTATGGTAGCCGGTGCTCTTTCCGCTAATACCGGCGCAGGCGCCAATGGCGCTGTGAGTAGCATTCAGTATAATCCTGCAAGCGGTACTCAGTCGACCGTTGTACTTGTTGCCCGTACACAGGTTAAAGAGATCGAAGGTTCGGTTACCATTTCCAACTTTGCAGCTCAACCCGCTCTAACCGGAAACGGATTGCAGGCAGGTCGCGGCATCGAAATTTACGATGTGAACCATGACGGACACATCGACTTTGCCACGATTTTCTTCAATGCACCTGTACAGGTTACCGGCGGACTTACCGCTGCGGCTAACTTTGCAATCGGAAGCAACTACAATTTTGTAGCCAATGCATTCCCGATAGGCGCGCAGGCGGCTCCGTATACCGATTATTTAATCGGTTTTGATGCCGGTGGTAAGGGTATATATAATCCTGGCTTGTATGGTATCACGCTGAGAATCGCTCAGGAAGATACCTATGATACCAATATCAAACCTGATATTACTTATACAAGTACCGGAACCATTCAGGGTGTGACGAGCGGCACGGTTTCGACATTCGCATCAGCTCAGGCTGTCGAAGTCGACAAAGCCCGCCCGAAACTTATTAAAGCTGCAACCAAAGATAATGGCACACTGAGTGGAGCTGCCAATAACGGCAGTATCGACAATCTTGTATTGACGTTCTCCGAGCCTGTACGCAATGTAACAGCCGGCTCTGACACTACCAATACAGGCCTTGTTGTCGAAGCATCATCTGGTGTGTCTTTCACCGGTGTTGTTTCCATCAGTTCCAATATTGCAACGCTTGGTGTTATCGAAACCACGCCTAATACCGGTCTGCTTCCGGTCGTACGTGTAAACCAGGCTCCAATGGTGCGTATAACCGACTATGCAACCTCTGCAACCGGCGCTACGGCATACAATGCTTTCTTCCCGGATAAAACCGATACGGGAACCGAAGCTACCTTTACATCGCGTGACGAAGCTCCTATGGTTGTTCACACGGTGAAGACTCTTGATAACGGCGGCGACGGAAGGCTTGATAACGTTCAGGTTATATTCTCTGAAAACGCAACCGTTCCGAGTCATACCGGTGTTGGATTTTACTCCAGCATAGCAGCGTTCTCATCGAGTACCGATAAGAACGGTGTTTACGGTGTAACCGGTAAAGCCGATGTAAGTTCAAATACATTCAACTTTGTCATTACCCCGGTCACCGAAGCAGGTGTTTATGACTCTGAAGCGTTACCATACTTCAGTTATAATGCTTCGCTGGGTAATATTACCGATATCGCCGGTAATGAGCTTCCCGAATACGGACCCGGCGCTCTTGTATCGCCTACTGCAATCGATGGCGCTGCCCCAGTAGTAGTTTCGATTAAATCAGGTGACGCTTATAACGACACGCTTTATGCAGGTGCAAGCGATTTTGACGCGAGTGGAGCTAACGGTAGACTCGATCATGTTGTGCTCACGCTTTCTGAAAAAGTCAAATCGCCTCAGGGCGCTCAGTTGGGTGGAACCGCTCTTGATAATGCACTCGGACAGTTTACCCTTACCCATCAGATTGGTGGAACAACAAGGGTTAAAATGGCGGCGAGTAAAGCAATCGGCGCACCCACATGGACCGATACCGATAACTTTGGCGAGACCAAATCGACTGTTGCCATCACATTCCAGGAAATGAACCACGGCGAAGCTGGAATGGTAAACGGTGGTGATACCGGTATGGCCATAACCACTACCTATGCTGCAAGTGGTACGATTTCATATAATGTCATCGACTATGCGGCTGATCCCAATTATCTGGCCGGTTTTGCAACTGCTTCGACAGACGGCGCTGCTCCGTTCGTCGTCCAGGGAATCGGTACAGGCTGGGGCGCTAATGGAATCGCTAATATTGTTACCGTTGATTCCGACGCTACGATCAAGGATAATACCACTGATACCGCAAATGGTGACGGTTTTATTGACGGTTTCATGCTCAAATTCACTGAAAACGCAACATTTACCGCTACTGCTGCAAGCCCGTTTGCGACAACACTGGCTTCCGGCGGCACAATCAGTTATGCATTGGCCGATATTATAGTTTCCGGTAACGGTACGAATGCGGTTACTATTTTGGGTAAACCGAGTGAGTCAAAAGCTTGGGATACAGGTGAAACTCCTCTTCTGAGCTATGATGCCAGTAAAGCCAACATTGTGGATGGATCCGCTAACGAAATGGGTTCATTTACCGACAGGAAGTCGTATGATAAAGCCGCACCGGTTATTACTACGATCAACCGCGGCTCTGTCGATACCGAACTGGTTATTACATTCTCTGAAGATGTATGGGGTCATTATGCCGGTGGCCAGAGCAAAGATATCGATTCGCTCATGGTCGCATCCAGCACACTGTTCGGATACCAGAACAATGCCGGACCTGGCGCAAGCGGCTTTACCGCTGCCTATGTCAAGAAGGGCGATGCCGGAAACAAAATCATTGGTACGCTGAATGCAGCGATTACCAAACAGGATATTTCCGGTGACCTGATCTGGGTCAAATCCGCCACTCTGTATGACAACGCAAACGCTGCCGAAGTCTCACAGGCTGATAATGAAGTTGAATTCTCTATTACCGGCGGCGGATTGCTGGTCAAGATTTTCGACGACGTTATTTCGCCTTGGATTACCAGCACTAAGACTGTCGACGCTGATGGTGACGGTAATATCGACCATCTGAGATTCCAGTTCAGCGAAGCGATCAAAGATGCAACGCTGAGAGGTTATATTGCAGCAAATTCAATGACTGCAGATGCTTCCGCAACATGGATCATTTCGGGATACACCGGAGGTGCATGGTGGAACTTGTATGCACCTGGCGATCAGACAACCGTTGCTAAACAAGCTGGTTACAAAGCAGCTGTTGCCGATGGCAAACCGGTATTTGACGATAATGCAGCAGATGACAATGTACTATATCTCGAACTCGAGGAAGACAAGGTTCCCGTATATGCTACTACCGGTATGGGAAGCACCGGATGGGTGCCGACTGTTACCTGGGGTGCCGCAGCAAATGCTGTAACCCTGGAAGACAAAGCGCAGAATCTTCTGGATACAGCCAAACCGACGGTTGAAGATGGTGTTACTGTAGCGCCTGCTCCAACCAATGGTAAGGTTGTAGATAATGTCGGCCCGGTGATCATGAAAGCTATGTATGAAGCCGGTGTTATCACGGTATGGTTCAGTGAGGCAATTCAGGATGCTCTGGTTTATCCGGATATAGCATGTAATGACTTCCTGATTTCCGATACTTATACGACCGGCGCATGTGACGTTGCACCAACCTCCTGGCATGCAAGCGTCCTCGGCGGAATTTCATGGCCGAATGCAGGAACGGCTGAACTGACAGTTCTGCCCGACTGGTCATGGGTTTCAACAAGGGCATACGGCATTCAGTTAGAAGGTACCAACACGACCAAGGGTGTCTTCATGGACGATGCTACAGCCACAGGTTCGGCAGCCGATGTCGTTTCCATTAAATTTGGTGGCGACCCGGATGCTCAGGCTGGCTGGTGGGAAGTCGGGAATGAATTCTGCCCGACACCTTACAGCATCAAGTGCGATCCCAATACATTGGGTCTTGTGCTTATCGAGGGTATAAATATTCTGGATGCAACTGCCATCACTGGAAATCAGATTGTTGGTAACGAAGTTCTCGTAAAATGGAGATCAGTTGGTGTAGATAATGTTGATGTCTATTATACAAGAGATAATGGACTGACATACACCATGATCGAAGGCTCAACCACACCAGCAGCTGACGGACAGTATACATGGATGGTAATGGCAGGTGTTGATATGCTTAAGATTGTTGCAACTGAAGATGCAGGCTTAAGCGATACAATCGCTGTGGCCCCTGTTTGCCCTGGCGGCACAGACTGCAGCGGTTCAGGTAGCGATACAACTCCTGTTGATGCTCCGACAGATCTGGTATTGATGGATGTTCCCGGTGATCAGGGACACTGGATGATCGCTATGTTCACCACTGTTGCCGATGCACGGGTTAAATCCTACCAGTTCTACAGGCAGATGGACATCGTCGATGCTGCCGACCCGAACACAGTAAATGCCACATGGGTTTACGCGGCTGTTATTCCTGCCGGTGTTGTCGATGCTAACGGCAAGATGACCTGCCTTGTTCCCGATATTCTCGGTGGCGAAGCTAACTGGGCAGTTGCCGCTTCTACAAGCAGTGTAGTATCCGATCTCGGCGCTGCTGCTAAAGAAGCCGATGTGCCTGTTGCTATGCTGGTTGACGGTGCGGAAAAAGCTGCTGATGTAGTATCAGCGCTGAGCGCACCTGCAGTTGGCGGCGCAATTGACAATATCGCTCCTACACCGATTGAAACTATTGCTGTCGGCGATGCCGAAACTGGTGTTATGGTCTCCTGGGTAGCTCCGGAAGATCACGGCATTGTAGGTTACATCACTGCAAGCGGTCTTGGCGCACATCCGATCTATGGCGTATCCGAATATCAAATCTACAGAAAAGCGCAAGGCGCCGATACTTTTGAAATGGTCGGTGTCGCTGCTCCGATGTCGGTTTCCTATGTCGACGTTATGGATAACAGCGTGACCGTATACGAATACTATGTCCTGGGTACCGATGGTAATCCTGACAATGCATTCGAAACCGGTACAGGCCTCGGATTTGCATATGCCGGTGGCGCTGATTACAATTCTGACGGTAAAGTCGGTCTTGGCGATCTGGTTCTCTTTGGAAACAAATGGGGTTCATCAGCCACACAGGCAGGATGGATCTCAGCATTTGACCTTAACAAAGACGGATCGGTCGGTCTCGGTGATCTGGTACTTCTCGGTAATGAGTGGACACCTGGAAGCAAGGTTGCCAAGATGGCATTCCCGGTTAATACCAATGTCGGTATTGCTATGGATGCTCAGTATGATGAGGCTTCGTCCGCATACCTCGTTAACTTCACCGTTAATGATGTCGACGGCCTGAATGGTCTCGGACTTACTCTCGCATACGATACCGAAGCCCTCGAAATCGTTGAGGACGGTATTATTGGTCTTGGTAATGTCAATATTACCAAGATTACCGAAGAAGGCTTACTTGATATCAATTCTTACTTCGCGGAAGGCGAATTCAGCGGAACAATTTCCGTTGCATTCAAATCCAAGGGTATGAATAAAGATCTGGATTTCGAGCTTGTGAACGGCATCGTTGCGATCAACAGTGTTGTAAACGCTGTCAGCGACCTTGCAAGTGTTACGCTTAAGGCTGTTCCTTCAGTGTACTCGCTCGCTCAGAATTATCCAAATCCGTTCAACCCGACCACGACGATCGAATACTCGATCCCGCAGTCAGGTCATGTTGAACTTGCCATCTGGAACATTGCAGGCCAGAAAGTTCGTACGCTTGTCAATGAACAGCAGGATGCTTCCTACAGGAAGATCGTGTGGGATGGCAGGAATGAACTCGGAGAAACCGTAGGCGCAGGTCTCTACTTCTACAAACTCTCCACGGGTAATTTCACTAAGATCCAGAAGATGAATCTTATCAAATAAATCATCATGCAGGCATGGAAGCCGTACAATACGGCTTCCATGTCACATAATTAAATCATAAAGGATGATTTATATGAAAAAAATAAGTGCAGTATTTTGTATCATTATTCTGTCTGTCTTTTTTGCGGCAAGTGCGTTTGCGGCTAATGAAAACGCTTATTTTATGATCGATACCAATCTGGCTACAGCAGGGTATCAGGGCATAGATGATGTGATGGATATTGGCGCAAAAGCGAAAGTTGGTTTCGCGCTTTACGCAATGAACTGGCAAAACGCAAAGGGTTTCACAGTCAAGTTCGAATGGGACGGCACCAAGGCTGAATATCGAAGCGGTGATTCAAGCGCAGAAATCGTTGATGATGATGAAACTATCAATGGCGCTGAAATTACGTATGCTGAAGAAAATAACATCCTTTCCGGTGATATTGGAAGTCTGCCTGTTGAATCAAGCGATGGCCTGTATTCCGAGGCTTTCTTCCTTAAAGGTGCAGGAAATATCTCTGGTCCTGAGGGTCTTGTTTTTCTTGCTGTGTTCAGAACTCTTGATGCTTTTAAGACGTCAGATGCTCTTACCATTAAAGCTTCCCTAACAGTCGCTGATGAAAATGGAAATGAAAGATTCCTCGGAACCCGTTATTTCCATGTAAATATGTCTGTTGGCGTTGAAGAAAAGACATGGGGAGAGGTCAAGTCGCAATACAAAGACTTCTAAAAAAGATTTGAAATGATAAAAAAAGCCGCTTAAGCAATTAGGCGGTTTTTTTTTGGTGAATTTGAAACATGTTCAGTTTATTTAAGGAATAAAGATTTGCGGGAAATACTTGTGATGTTATTTTGACCTTCAGATATAAATTGGAAAAAGTATATACCGGACGGCATATTGCTATTATTATTGGTTTTTCCGTTCCATATAAAGGAAATATTATTTGCCTTTTTCGGAGTAATACTTGTATTGTAAACGTTTTGTCCGATAATGTTGAAGATATTAATGAAGATAGTTTCGGTTTGATTTGGTATGGAAATATCGAATTGTACGGAGTTATTGAAGGGGTTCGGATATGATTCGGATACAAAAAAACTATTCGGCAACTTTTGTTCTTTAATCCGGGAAATAAGATTTGAGAATTTCATGGAATCATAAATACGTATTTTCCCATAACCCCAGATGTCATTAGGAACAGTTCCGGTAAAATTATCGGTATATGCGTAGGTATAGAGAATATTTTCAAGTTCTTGTGACGTAATATCAGGTATAACCTGCATTATCAGGGCAGAACATCCGACAATATGGGGTAATGCTGCACTTGTTCCTCCAAAATCGAGATAACCTCCCGTTTGAATTCCTTTGCTGCCGGTTGAAAGTGAATATACAAGGGTACCCGGCGCTGTGATATCAACAGCGCGTCGGCCGTCAGTTGTTTTTCCCCATGAACTGAAATCGTTGATAGCGCCTTTTTCATTTCGGGTTCCACGAGGGTCGTATGCGCCAACTGTTATATCGTTTTCAGCAGTTGCAGGGGAGCATACTGTGCCATCATCGGTAACAAAATTCTGAAATTGAACGCCATTCATCCAGTCTGTAACGTCATCACGGATGTAAAGGTCGATATTTTGAGCGTTAGTGCGATTTTTATTTTCTATCACAATAGACATATCACCAAAAAAACTTTTTTCGGAAGAAATCACAACATCCATACGTACCATACCTTTTGGAGATATTTCTTTTCCTGAAATAACTTCGATATCACCAAAGTTGTAATATGTTTCATCTCCGGTAATTGTTAATGAATTGGTAGCATCGAGATTAAGTGTGATAACGGGAAGGAAATATTTTGATGGCCAAATTATACTCAGATATATGTTATTGATACTTATATCCGGTATATAAAAGTCTACAATTTCCTTAGATCGCGGTTGAAGAGGGACCAAGGCATGTTTTTTTCGTGCCGGTCCGGCAAGATTTCCTGATGCTGTGAATTGGGGAAAATTGTCAGTGTGGAGGTCACTGATAAAAGTTTCAAGATTGGATGAGCCGTCGAGAAATTGGAAAATCCATGATACAAACTCATACATACAAATATCGGCTCCGAGTTCACGTGCGATAAGAACGTTTTCTTCGACTTCAACTTCAAGTTGGTTGATGCAAATGAATTCCACACCGGGTGCCATACCGGTCAGCCGTCTTCCCGGAGTTTGTCCGCCGACTATGCCTGATGATCCTGTTCCGTGGTTTGTGATATCACCGGTGTTAGTGAAAAGGTTCTGTCCGCGGTGGTGGATCCCCTTTTCATCGATAATTGCAATAATGCGGGAAGTACCGAGTGCGGTCAGAGTTTCATTAGGGTCTAACAGTCCGTTTTTGTTTGTATCATTGGTAATAAAAACGAGTTCGCCAAATGCAGGATCTGTTTCAGTAAAGCCGTAATCAGGGCCGTATTCACGGCTTCCGTTATTATTTTCATCATTGAAGAGCCAGTCGATATCAGTATCGTAGATACCTTTTGTCCGGGGCATCAGATCGAGAGGGTCACGGAAATATGCATCGTAAAAATTTAAGGTTTCATTATTGTCTTTCATTCCATTATTATTAAGGTCGACACTGTCTGTTCCTGGATCAAAAATACCGTTATTATTTGTATCCAACCAATTATACGTACCGCCGTCAGGTTTAAAGAAACCCGGGTGATATATATCTATTCCGGTATCGATGTTTGCAATAATTACACCTGTTCCGTCAACAGTTGAATCATGTATTTTAAAATCCCAGACATTTCTTGCCTGAACCTGAGGATTTGATACATCGAGAGTCGAGGTTATTACGGGTTTAAATAAATATTCGATTCTTGTGAGGTTATCAGAGTTTTGGAAGTATTCGATGTTGTTTAAATCAATCGATGCGGGGTAAATGTTCTGTGTGTGAAGTAATTTCCCATTGAATCTTTTAAATTTAAGGCCATGATTTTCATAGTCACTTATTAGTGATTGATCAGGAGCCTGATTGAATCTTACTGTTACCGGTATGTATTGATTATCCGATAATCCAGCCGTTTTGGCAAAATGTTGAGTTTCGGCATTTTTCAAAAAGAAAAGTACTGGCGAAATAGAGGGTTCCGTGTATACCGGTAAAGTTACCAAAGAAATAATTATAAAAAATTGAAATACTTTCATTAGGTACTCCGTGATGCAGTTTTATATTATTGTAAAACGTTTTTATATTACGTATTATTACATTTATCTTTTTTAAGGTTAATATTTTAAAATACGATTTATGGATAGTTGGAAATAATATCGATTATGGCTCAGTATTTTATTAAGTAAGGATTAAGTATGGAAATAGATATTGATAATGTTATTAAAATCCTTCGTGAAAGTGTAAAAAATTTTCAGGAACCTATCGTTACTGAAATCACAAAAAAGTCAAGAGATCCCTATAAGGTACTTATTTCCACAATAATCAGCCTCAGAACGAAAGATGATGTTACACGTAAAGCCTCGCAAAAGTTGTATGAACTGGCCGACACTCCTGATGAAATGTTGAAACTAAATTCTGAACAAATAGCCGATGCAATTTTTCCGGCAGGTTTTTACAGAAATAAGGCAGAAACTATAATTAATATAAGCAAAATTCTCATTGAAAAGTATAACGGAATGGTACCGGATGAGATTGACGAGTTATTAACAATCAAAGGAATTGGCAGAAAGACAGCCAATCTGGTTGTAACCATGGGTTATGGTAAAGAAGGAATATGTGTCGATACTCACGTTCATAAGGTATCGAACAGGCTTGGTTATGTTTCCACTAAAAATCCGATTGAAACAGAATTTGCTCTCCGGGGAAAATTGCCCAAAAAATACTGGATAGAGTACAATGACTTGTTAGTGACATTCGGTCAAAATATTTGTGTTCCGATTTCTCCGTTTTGTACCCAATGTCCGATACATAATTATTGCAAGCGTGTCGGAGTCAAACAGTACAGATAATATGATTACTTTTTAAAATTTCGTTTGAAATGAGATAAAAGCTTTATTTAAGAAAATATCGTATGGTCGAGTAAAATTTTTATTCCTATAGCTATAAGAATTATACCGCCGAAAATTTCCATTTTTTTGCTCAGATACATTCCGATTCTACATCCTAATTTTATTCCCACCATTGTAAAACCGGAAGCAACTAATCCTATTATAATGCTTGGGTACCATATATGTTCATTGAGTACACCGAGTGTGAGTCCCACTGCGAGTGCATCAATGCTTGTTGCTATTGATAAACCCAATAATCGTGTTCCCTGGGTTGGATCATCCGTACAACTTTGGTCCGTAGATTTATCGAATGCTTCATGTATCATTTTAATACCGATAAATCCGAGAAGAGCGAATGCAATCCAATGATCCACAGCGCTGATTACCTGTTCAAGCGATGCACCTAAAAACCAGCCGATAACCGGCATTATGAACTGGAAGAATCCGAAATGGAATGACATGCGGAATGTCTGTCGGTGAGTTACACATCCAAGTTTAATCCCGGCTGCAATCGAAACAGCGAAGGCATCCATTGCAAGAGCAACTGCGATAATAAATATTGTCAAAAAGTTCATTTAGGTTAGCCACTTTTTAAATTTTTTGTAACAGGGCAATCAGATTTGTTCGTATTCTCCATAATCCCGGTAATTTTGATATCATATGATAACCAAGAAGCAGAAAGAAAATATAACGGTTAGTCCAATTTAAATCCTGTATTGAATATAATTCTTTCAGTTCGAATCCTGGTATATTTTTGAGTGCTGCAATAGAATTTAGTTTATGATAAGCTTTGAAAACATCCGGTTCGTGAGCGCCAAATCCTTTTTTTAGAAGTTTCATTCTTAATCGTTCCGGTACCAGATTACCCATCATTATCAATGGTGAATGTTTATTAGTTGTATGGATGAGTAAATAACCGCCGGGACAAAGAACACGATGTATTTCTTTTAGTATTAAATCGGGTTGTTGAAAATGTTCGGCAACGGTATTGAGTGTAATCAATGTAAATGAATTTGATTTAAATGGGATGTTTTCCATATTACCCAGAACCAGATGATTGGGCGCCGTATGCAATGCATTCGGATGACGATACACATCCATGCCGATATTGATTTTGCAGGGGAATTCTTCTATAGCAATATTGTTTCCACAACCACCATCTAACCATTTCGTTTCCGGACCGGTTAATCGTTTTAAAATTCCATCATAAATTTTCCATCGTTGTGTATAATAAGGATCAATTTGATATAAATATGATTCAGCATCTTTTCTGCTGATGTATCCGGAGAAATTCATGAAGCAATTCTCATATATTACCTGAAGAATTTAAATTTAATTATGTGGTAGATTGCACTGATTGCATCCTTTAAACCTATTTTTTTACCCTCATCATAGGTCCGGCCATGGTATGATATCGGGACTTCATACACTCGTACATCCAAACGTGCAATTTTCTGTGTAATTTCGGGTTCGATACCGAAACGGTTTGAAGTTAGTTTGATATTTTGGATTATTTCGCGGCGGAATACTTTATAACAGGTCTCCATATCGGTCAGATTCAGATTTGTCATAATGTTGGACAAAAAAGTAAGCATTTTATTTGCCACATAGTGCCAGAAATAGAGTACACGATGAGGGCCGCCGAGAAACCGTGAACCATATACGATGTCGGCATCATTTTTCATAATAGGTTCGATGAGTTTGTTATAATCGGCAGGATCGTATTCAAGATCGGCATCCTGAATGATGACAATATCACCGGTTGCCTCGTGAAAACCTGTTCTGAGAGCTGCACCTTTACCCATATTCTTTTTATGGTATATAACCCGTATATCGCTGTCTTTTTCAAACTCCTTCAGCAGATTACGAGTTCCGTCGACAGAACAATCATCAACAATGATAATTTCTTTATCGAAAGGAGTGTTTCTGACTCGTTTCAAAATTTCCGGTAATGTTTTATACTCATTGTAAGCAGGAATTACAATGCTGAGCTTCATTGCTCCTCCAATAAAAAAATGATATAATTAATTCTGCAAAATACAAATCGTTCCGAAACCAGACAAGTTATTTTCACTTAATTTTTTCATTTTGATCCTTTATCTTGACAGAAGATTGCAGCTGTCGTACTTTTTTATGGTACTTAAGGAGAATATATGGCAAAAAAGAAACGTGAAAAGACTGTTGAAATAACACATCATAGCATCAATAAACACAAAAAATCATTACAAAACTTCGTACAAATTTATAAGTCTCTTGAACCGTGGATACCTTGGATTATAGGTGGTTTGTATGCAATAGTGATGTCATATTTGACATTTCGGTATCACACTGTTGGCGGACTCGATGTCGAAACGGATTTTTATGCCGAATTATTTCCTCAGGCAAAAAAATTAGTCGATGGGGAATTCTCACCGCTCAACTACAGCGCTAAAGGCCCCGTCTATTCCATCTTTCTTGCTGCCATGTATTTGTTCTCGCGGGATTATTTCATTGCTGCAGAGATATTAAATTTATTTTCCAGCGCTGTTTTTATAGCAATTCTTTACAATTTGATAAAAAATGTTTTCAATAGTCTGACTGCTCTTATAGTTACTCTC
Organism: Candidatus Latescibacterota bacterium; assembly: GCA_016927495.1. GTDB lineage: Bacteria > Latescibacterota > Latescibacteria > Latescibacterales > Latescibacteraceae > JAFGMP01. Next base: position 12,970 of record JAFGMP010000126.1, read on the forward strand.
ATTGTTTTGTCCAACTATATGTTCCAGAATTTTACGTATCAGGTCGGATCGGATATGCCGTTTATGGCTTTCTGCGCTTTGTCTATGTACTATCTGTTCAAAAATAATGGTATTTCCAAACGTGATATTGCTCTGTCTGCTTTTTTCGGATTACTGGCATTTCTGACCCGATATAATGGTGTATTTATTGTATTTGGTACTGTCCTGTTCCTTGCTTTAAACTCATCACCACTCCGGGAACGTGCAAAACGTATAACGTTATGGCTTGGTGTATTTATTGTCGTTGGATTGCCGTGGTTTATACCTAATACCATGGCTACGGGAAATCCAGTCCACAATAATAATTATATCAATATTATGCTCGAATTTTATGGACACGGACCGGATGGTCTTCAGTACGAAAACTGGATAGAAGCACTTCCAAAACAGTTTACCGGATTGGGGGACATATTTTTTTATAATCCTGTATATTTCGTAAAAAAAATGGCAATCAATATAGCAGGGCACTTTATCTGGGATATGAGGGCGCTTGTACAATGGAGGTTTTCAGTATTCATTTTTACAGGTTTGATATTATTATGGTTTGCAAAACCTTCCCGGCGTTTACTGTTATATTTTTCGTTCGGACTGATCTATTTTTTAATATTGACGCTGGTGTTTTACAATGCCCGGTTTTCATTATTCCTTCTTATGTTTTATGCTCCTCTTGCAGTGTGGCCTCTGACCTCTGATAAAATTTCGGAAAAACTGGGCCGTTTGTCTTTTGTTCCCGTTTCCCTTTTATTACTTGTTACATTAACTATTACCTTTACATCAACCCGTATGATGCTCGATGATATAAAATATGTTCCGTACTTTCTAAAAGATATGGGTGAGGCACTTGACACGCGTGAACCTGATAAAAGCAAGAAACTCTTAGCCCGTAAACCACATGCCGCATATTATGCAGGACTTGTACCTTCCATGTTTCCGGATGATGTCCAGAATGTCGATCAATTGGTTGCATTTTGCAGAAAATACAAAGTTGATTATGTACTGTATAGTCTTGTTGAGGCAAAATACCGGCCTCAGCTTCAGGATTTGTTGAACCTTAACAAAAAACATTCGGGTTTGGAAATGATTTATTCGAATATGTTCGGCGCCGTATATTATGTGAAGCCGGTAAAATAGTCTGAGGTAATTATACCCAGTATTGATATTGCAGTATTCCATGACAATCAAACATCAAAATTAAATATTATTTCGTTGACACAGGATCAATTTACTGTTACAATAAGATGTATCCATTGATCTTATTTAAATTATTTCGTGAAAAAATCATAATCTGTTATCACTATTTACTGTTCACTTACAAGCGGTGTCCTTTAGGGGATAACCGGGAGGGGAATCTCCAGATATGTCAAATTTCCTCACGGACAATCCGATTACACGATTTGTAAAAGATGTTGTAGGGCCTGCCGCAATCATGGCTGCGGGAATGATCGGAGCCGGCGCTGTTTCGACACGTCTTATGGCCGGATGCTGGTTTCGTTTCGATCTGTTATGGGTGGCTTTATATGTTATTCCTATGGTAATTATTGCAAATGATTCCGCATCGAGAATAGGAAACATTACCGGCCGCGGAATGATGGACATGATTAAAACTGAACTTCACCCGCTTCTTGCATGGTTCATGTTTGTTCCTACATTTTTACTCAATATTGTGGTAAACATGGGGCAGATGTCGGTTATGGTGGCAGGTTCCTATGGTATGATCGGTAAAGAAATGCCCGAGGGTGGCGCTGCAACACCGGGTGTTATCATCACAACCATAGCTCTGACCGTCATAACACTACTTATAGTCCTTTTTGGAGGGTTTAAGCGTCTGGTGAAGGTTATGACCGGCCTTCTCATGCTTATACTGGTTTGCTTTATTGTTGTTGCTTTCAAGGGGCTTTCCCAGTGGTCAACATGGATTGGCCTTATCGGGGGTCTGGTTCCGAAAATACCGGCCGATGTTCCGATTGTCGGTTCGGAAAATGTCCGGGGCGCTTTTACACAGTTAATGGGTATTGCCGGGCAGGCATTACCTGCTGGAGTATTCCTTTCGTTCGGTTATTTTACCAGCAATGCAAATTTTACCGCAGCCGATGTCAAAGCAACCTTCAGAAAAAACATTCTTAACTTCGGAGTTATATGGGGTTTGTTTTCCGTCGTGGTTGTTGTCGCCGGAGCGACTGCTCTCCACGATTTTTATACAGGAGCCAACGGCGGTCTTCACTATTCCCAGATTGAGAAGGTGTTCGATGCCGGTTATGTTATAGCTCCTGCACTGCCAGCCGCTTTGAAATCTGTTGCACCTCCGATATTTTCACTCGGACTGCTTGTTGCAGGTTTCACAACTCTGGTTTCTGTGGCTATGCTCATGGTTTATTTCTGTCTTGATATTGTCGGAAGAGACTGGAAATATACCGATGAGAATAAAGCATACAGGTGGCTTCTTGCACTCTGGATAGTAATACCTGCTCTTCTTTCGCCTTTCTGGCAGCTTCCTGCACTCATTAAAAATATTCTCGCAATGGCAGGAAATCTTGTATTAACCCCCATTGCGATGTTTATTCTTATATTCTTCATGAATAAAACAAAGTATGTTAAAGAGCATACCGCGAGTATAACCAGAAATATAATCCTTACTATCACCCTGGTATTCGCCTTATTTGTGACTGTTTATCAGGGAATACGGATGTTCGGTTGAGATTCATTTCCAAAGTTGACTGTTATGCCCGTCATAC
>JAFGMP010000127.1 GCA_016927495.1 Candidatus Latescibacterota bacterium
CTTTAAGATTGAATAAAGGAATTATTGAAAAATATTATAAATACTATCTATATACTGATATAAAATACTATTCAACAACATATTTGTTTCAGGTTTTTTATAAAAACGAAAAAAATACCAAAAAATTAAACTCCTGGATAAATACCGTCCTCAAAAATCCCTGTTCACTACGCTGTTATTTCGAAATAATGAAATGATGAAACGAACTCTAAAATAATGAAGATTTTATTTCCGTTATGTTTTAAACAGATAAAAAAGCGCCCCCATCTATCATGTGAGCGCTTTATTGGTTTTTACATGGCTTATAAAAAGCTGTTCTCTAATAACAACACCCTCCAGCCGGTTATATCTTCCAGCCGTCGCGATAATGCATTTGAACGAAGTCGTTTGCTTCGGGGAAGTTGGTCATACGCATGTTTTCACCGTCCCACTCGAGCTTTCTGTTCGGGTATTTGATAGCGAGATTTCCCATAACAACGGTCTCGGTCAGCGGCCCCGAGTAATTAAAGTTGGAGCATGCCGGATCACCGCCTTTACAGGCCTGCGCCCAGTTCTGCTCATGATTGACTTTGATTCTCGGAAGCGTCTCCGGAGGATGTTCGAAATACTGCATCTTCCATGTGGGCAGTAGTCGCGGATTATCGCCGTAAGTGCCGCACATGAGTTTGCCCTGTGTGCCTTCGAATATGACGCCGCTGCCGCCGTTTCCCATTTCCTCGTCCGCCGCAAGCTCCTCGGGACGAACCGGCATCAAACCGCCGTCATACCAGACGAGTTCAACAGGCGGCATACCCATACGGGCGGGGAATTTGTAATGGATGATCGATGACCTTGGGAATGTTTCGGTATTTTCAACTTTTACCCACATTTTCTCAGGGCTTACAAACGTGGAACAGCTTGCCTCGACACTTACCGGATAGCGAAGTTTCAGCGCCATGAATACCGGGTCAAGGATATGGCAAGCCATGTCGCCGAGAGCACCCGCACCGAAATCCCAGTAGGCGCGCCAGCTGAACGGCAGATAATTCGGATGATAATCCCTGTATGGGGCAGGACCGAGCCAGATATCCCAACTCAGTGTATCAGGCACAGGTGGTTTATCAGTCGGGCGAGTTGCAATACCCTGAGGCCATACAGGCCGGTTTGTCCATGCATGTACTGTATGCACATCACCAATAGCGCCGCTCCATATCCATTCGCATATCTGGCGGACACCATCGCCGGAATGACCCTGATTGCCCATTTGCGTTGCCACATTGTATTTGTTTGCTGTTTCTGTCAGGAGCCTTGCTTCGGATACGAGACGAGTCAGCGGTTTCTGGACATACACATGTTTACCGAGTTGCATCGCCGCCATTGCCGCCACGGTATGAAAATGGTCGGGTGTCGCCACGATGACCGCATCGATGTCTTTCTGTTTGTCCAGCATAACACGGAAATCGCGGTATGTTTTTGCTTTCGGGAATTGTTTGAAGGTGTTTGCCCCGCGGGTATCATCCACATCACACAATGCGACAATATTTTCTCTTAAACCGGGATCGATTTTTTCACCCGCAAGATTGTTGGTGTTGGCATTGCCCATACCACCGGCGCCGATAGTGGCCACATTGAGCTTGTCGCTCGGAGCCCGCCGGTTGGTCTGAGCAAGCACACTGCTCGGTACAATGGTAAAAGCCGCTGCGGCGCTTCCCATGAAATTGCGGCGGCTTATTCCCTTTTTTTGTTTAATTTCGCCCATTTTTTCCCCCCGTTCGTTGTATAATACCATCAGAATAAGAATATAGTTTATACGATACTTAACAATCAATTATCAGTAATTTCAAAACCGATGCTTTATGATAGCTTGTAATAATGAAATAATCAAGTGCAATAATGAGGGTTTGCCCTGTAAATGACATAAATAAATGTATCAGTAATACTATGCCAATTTTTCTATCACCTTTAGAGACGTAGCATGGTACGTCTCTGCGATATAATAAATACCGGTTATAGTAAATACCATGTAATAAAAAAATAACCAAACACCGTCGTAGGGACAAAGTATATTCTGTCCCCTGGTGTTTGTCCATGTTTTAATCTCTTTGGGTATAATTCTCCGAAGCTTGTTGCTGGGTAGTTCAATTGCAGGGACAGATTATAATCTATCCCTGCAGGAAGAAAGTTGGGGCAAATGACCTTATTTCAACAGCATCATTTTTTTTGTCTCTGTGAAATCTCTGAAACGGAGTCGGTACATATATAATCCTGCTGCATGGCTGTTAGTGTTCCAGACAGCCATATGGGTGCCGTTAACCTTATAGCTGTCGGTGAGTACATCGACAAGCTGTCCGCTCATATTGAACACCTCGATCCGAACTTGTCCGTTTCCGGGGATAGTATATTCAATTGAAGTGTTCGGATTGAACGGATTAGGTGAATTCTGATGAAGAACGCAGGTTTTGGGTAGTGCGCTTTCTTGTGAATCTACACCGGTCAGAGCAGGATAATCGTAGGGTTCGTCACAGAGGTGAAAATACGGTTCATCCTGGCCGTCATAATTGCGCTGCAGGTAATATGTCTGAAGGGTAGTCCGGTTGAATTCGTCGAGAGGTGTGAGGGTTGCCTGTCCGTCTATCCACTCATAAACCGGTATATCGAATGGATTCAGCTTTGAAGTATATCCCCGGTCGATAGCCATGTGAAACAATCCGAAATTTCCGGGTTCATGGCCTGCGAGCCAATGACCGATAATATCGACATTATATTGGTTTTTGCCGAAAATGATGATATTTGTCATGTAATCCCATGCTTCGTTGTCTTTTAAATCACCTTTGTTCGGGCCGTTCAGAAAGCCATCACCATCTCTGCCATAGATACCTTCGACAATGTGAAGGCCGGCCTGAGTGACCGAGTTATTGTCAAGACACCGTGATCCCCAGGTTTCCATCCATATTCCGCCATTACTTCCCGGTTTGTCCCAGCGGGGAACGCCTTCGGCAAGGCGCCGCTGGTAGTTTTCCCAGATATCTTCCTTTGCATTCGGATTCATATGGTCTGCGGAAATATTCATTGAACTGTCATATCTGGAACAGTGCTCCTGATAATCATGACAGATAGTACCCTGAATGTTCTTACAGCAGAGTGTAACGCCCATGCCATGAGTTTTGAATTTAGATATATTTAAAAGCCATGTGTCCTGTGCGTTAATGGGCCAGATATAGGGAATTTTACGGAACCATACACCTTCCGGTACATCGATCCATTGTATCTTGTCCTTACTGAGATTTGCTACTTTGGTTTCTCCGGTATCATTCATATGGGTTCCTGTTCTTTCGGCCACACCGGTGAAACCGATTGGATCCCAGTTTCCCAGGTTCCATGTTTCGATCATGGATATCTGATCTCCGGATATACCGAGTTCCTTCAGACTCTCTATCATTCCTTCGACGAAAATGGGATCAGTTACTATACCCATTCGATATTCGATATTATCTTTCGGGCTTCCGCTGCGGTTGATGTTGGTGAGATTCGGTTTGATAGGAATCAAGCTGGTGACGGGAATTCCATTTTCTTTCGGGACAATGACTGAACGGCCGAATTCCAATCCGGTTTGTTTTTTTGCTTCATCGTTTGTTTTGCTATCGACATCGGTTTTCATAATAAATACTGCTTCGGGATTGTTCTCGATGAATTCATGGACACCAAAAAATTCTGCCGAGGTTTGATGTCTCGATGCCGTAACTTTGATGGGGTATGTTGCCACAGCGCCCGCGGTATACGTACTGTTTTTTATGAATTGCCTTCTATTAATCATAGTATGTAAGCCTTTGTTTGAATTTCAAATTATAGAGTATGTGTATGGTTAGCTACTAAAAGCTACTAACCATTGTTGTCGGTTGAATGATAAAGGTAAAAAAATTATCCGAATTTTTTTCTCTACCGCTTCATATGATACATACCTTTTTTCATGCATTTCCCCAATTTTTTATAGCTCTTCAAATTTATCAAGTCTACTATAAAGACTCATCCAATCTTGATTTGTTCCCTTTTTCCGAGTTCCCTCCGGTCAGACACTAACATACGTATCACCATGACTCCAATTATCTATTACCACAATTTCATTTTCATAATCTTACTAAATAAAAAAAACCCGGGAAAGGGAAGTAAACCGGGTTTTTTTGATGATAAGCCGTAATGTTTTACACCTCTGCTATTTCAGCGCACCATTTTATAATTGAGAAATCTCCTTATTAGATTGCTTTATTTTATATAATATTAAATAATATAACTGAAAAAGTAGGATAGCAAAAATTGATCTAAGAAATATTTATGATTTTCATAATTTTTCTGTATAATACTTAAAACTGTTGATTTGTCAAGTTAAAATTACTACGCTTTTAAAAAAATCGTAGAATATTGGGGAAAAATGAAACAATCATAAAAAAGAATGGAGAAAAAAATGGAAAGACGAGAATTTTTGAAAAAAACGGCAATTGCCGGTGTTGCATATGCCGGGGTCGAATTAGCCGGATTGGCAATGCCGGTTACAACCGAGGCTTTCGGTACAGGCGGCGGACTCGATATTCTCGAAGGGCTCGATATTCTTGAGTCGGGTAAAGAGAAAAATATTATACCGGTGATAAGGCCGGAAATACGTAATAATCCCAATGCAGTATTTCTTATTGAAACAGATGTCCGCGCTTCACGTGATTCGAGCGGCATGTTTACCGAAGCACGGTCTCAATTGTTCGATATTGGTAAAGAAGTTGTTCCGCTTCTGTTTGTTAAAGGAACGAATAAAGGCGGTTCTTCGCTGATTTTACCAAACTTTACTAATGTGCCGACCCCTGAGCTTCACCATAATCCGACCGTGGGTATCATAACCTCACCCGATTTTATTGCCGGTTTTGTCGAGGGATTACGTGGTATAGGTAATACCAATATTATAACTTCGGCTCGCGGTGTTACTGTCAGGAATCACCGTCAGGCAGGCATCTATTCGGTTTTTGATGCTCATAACATTGATCTTATCGAAGCGAATTACCAAAGGTTTTCCCATTACGATAAAAAAGAATTGAACTGGCACAGTGTTCCGGATGCCAAAGTTTGGAAACGTATACCGACAACACGGCCTATCGGAGATCCGGATTGTTTTGTTATCAATATGCCGAAGCTCAAAAATCATAACCTTGGGCTGACTACCCTTGCAATCAAAAATTTACAGGGTGCTGTTCCTACCGGATACGGGCATTATTGTAACAGGTGGTCCGCAATGGAATTTTTGGCAAAGTACTCATACAATATAGATTTCAATCGCGATTTTGTTAAGAATTATTATGAAAATGTAGAATCAGCCTTTTTGAAACATAGGAGTGAAGGTTTCAAACACTGGGATTACGAAAATTCCTATTCATCCTATGAAGCGAAGGGTGGCTGGGAAGCCTTTAAAAAAGTGAAAGGCAACCCGGAAAAGACAAAAGAATTTATGAAAGACATACCCGGGGCGCTAATGTGGGATGAACAGTGGATTCAACGGGCGCTGGATTCTGCCGCGGCTTTACATCCCAACATTAATATTATCGAAGGCATTATCGGCAGGGACGGCAGCGGTTTCAATGTGGGTAGAGATGAATTGTGCAATGTGCTTGTTATAGGCCTTTCAAAAACAGAGGTTGACTCCATCGGTTCCTATATCATGGGACATGACCCGACAGAACTTCCCTATACACGGGTGGCAAAGGAACGCAGACTCGGTGAAAACGATCCGGCAAAAATCAAGCTATACCGGATAAGGAACGGTGAAATCACTCCGATTACCAATCTGTCGGAAATTAAGCGATATCATCTTGGCGTTAATATGCATACCTGGGCAGAGACGGGAAAACGGTTATTCTGGTAATCTACGTGTTAAATTTGATTTCGATCATAGTCGGGATCGAAAAGGGAGTACTATCCAATGATAAAAATCTTGTGTTATATTGTCGTACCGATTCTTTTGGGTATAATTGGTTGTGGAGACGTGAGAATCACATCGATAGGTCCGGCTGAAAATTTTATCAATTCTGTCATTGAACGTATCAACTATACCGAAACGAATGTCAGTTTAATGGCCAAACCTGCCGAAGCAGCGGCAAAACGACTCATAAGCGGTGGCAGGCTATTTATTACGGACGATGAAAGCCTCTTCCTGTCAGGTGATGATAAAGTACGTATTTCCGAAGCAGGCGTTGTGTATACCATCCATGATCAGTCCGGCGGCTTTGTAGCCGAAGCATGCCACCGTGCCGGCGGACTTGGATTTTCAGAGCCGCTTTCGGATGAAGTCAATCTGACTGCAGCGGATGTGGTGTTAATCGGGACTCTGGATTTACACCCCGAAGAACAGCGAGCACACATTACGGCGATTAAGCAAAAAGGAACGCTGGTAATTGTTTTCGGATCGGGTGAATCGAGCGTTGCCCCGATGGCTGATTTTGTGATCGACAACGGCCTTAGCGCAGGACTCGTACCCGTGTTCGATATTGGTACATACAAACCGACCGGGCCGCTTGCGGGCATTGCCAACATAATTAATATGTGGACGTACACGGCCGAACTGGTTTCCGCGTGCACTCGTCAGGGGAAAATGCCGACGCTCTGGCAAAGTATGTTTGTGCCGGGTGCAGAAGCCCGTAACGAACGAATCGGAAAA
>JAFGMP010000128.1 GCA_016927495.1 Candidatus Latescibacterota bacterium
TCGGCGGTTATCTGCGCCCCGAACGGCCCGAACGTAACCTCCCTGACCGGTTGGCCAGGGGTGATGAACGGCACAAACACCGAAACCGCCAGCGCAAACGGCAATACGGTCAGCGAGCGAAGCACAACATACGAAACCGGCACATGCGACACAGCCATAACCATACACAGTGCACAGACAAACATGCCGAATGAGACAAAACAGCCGTCGGGCGTGAATATCACCGCAAAGATAAAAACAAGCGCGGTGACAAGCTTGACCCGCGGGTCCATGGCATGGACACCGCTTTCCATGTTCGCAAACTGGTCGATATGGGTATGGTGCATGGGGTAATGTCCCTAAAGTGGTGTGGTGACAAACTATATGGATATAAATGTACGGTAATGGAGGGAGAGTGTCAAGGGATGAGAAATCTCTCCAATTTTATCAAAAAACCTATCTGAACCTTGATTTTCGTGATTAAAGGATTTCTTGATTTACTGCTCAGTTACAGATTTTTTTATCAAGTAATCATGAAAATCAAGAGAATCATGGTTCAGACGATAATAATTGAAAAGAAGATCCCCCCTGTCCTTCGGACATCCCCCCTTTTTAAGGTGGGTACGGTGAACCGGAAGTTGCTTGGAAAAACAATTTTTACAATGTAGTAGAATTCAATTATTTTGCTTGACATAATTTTTCTTTAATTATATCGTGTTTATGTTACGATTTCTTTTTATGATTTAATACATGGAATAAATGATATATAAGCATAGTAAATACCATTGGAGTATTCAATATGTTGTAATAATGCATATGTCTGCAAAAAAGTTAAGTGTAGATTAAAGTATTTTTCATAATCATTATAATATTATCTTACAACTATTAAGAAAAAGTATAAGTGTGAATTATGCCAAACATTGATGAATTGGTATTTTCCGAAACAGATGGTTCGTGTGCATATTGCGGCATAAAAGATTTTCGTGTTTAAACAACGCATCACATTTTAAAAAAAGATCATATGACATATGACAATAATCATATAATTCAGGCCATCTATTCATTGACAGACATAGGCAAAGAGTTCATTGAGAAGTGGGATTTAAAATAAACATCAAGAACTACTATTATGCAAAAATCACACAACAGCCGGTTTCTCGGAGCCTTAGGATTTCTCGGCTTCCTGAGTTTTCCGGGATCATCGTTTCCAAGCAACACGGTATGGCGGGTCTTGCCTGTCTGGCATGACTGTCGTTGCTTGCGGTAAACCCCGGCACACAGACAGACATCGGGAACACCACTTCTCCCGCCCTCTCCAACTCCAACAGCGCCACACTCATCTCCTTCAGCCTGCCGTTCGGCGACCACCAACCAAATTCCTCGCATTTCCGTCTCGACAGCTTCACACGGGACAGCTCCGGCTCCGCTTCCGGTATCATCCGTATCTTCCGGATGTCCTCGCCTGTAATTCCTTGACATTCATCCTCATTCCTCTAACTTATCATTATCTCCGTGTCCAGTAAAATATGTGGGACATGGTCAGCCTGCAAGGGGGGAAATTGAAGGGGGGATCTTCTTCAATAAGACATGGTTTTTCGTCGCCGGGACGAATTCTTCCGGGATATATGAAGGGATCGAAAGCAGTGTCCTGGCAGGGGGGTAGGATGCCCATGCCTTGAGTTCGCCATCTCTGAAAGCCTCATGATATATATAGGAATTCATTTCACGCCCCAAAATCGATCAATTCTTTTTTGTGGGCTGAACAACCTCAAGGGCTAATTGTGCATTCTGATATGACGGATCGATTTCCAGTACCTTGCTGAAATTTTGTGCTGCGAGGCGGTAATTTTTTGTTTCGGCAAGCGCAAGACCATAGGCATAGAGAATATCCGTATCCTCGGGTGCAAGTTTTAACGCATCTCTGAAGTTTTTTACCGCTTCTTTTGCTTCGCCGACATTGAGATTGACAAGGCCGAGGTTATAAATAGCGAGAACACTATCTTTATCGTATTTGACAGCCTGTTTCAGAAAATCCAGAGATCTGTTCGCATCTCCTTTGCCATCATCATACAGCGCTATTCCGAGGTTAACAATAGCATCGATATACCGTGAATCGATTTTTATCGCCTGACGGTAATTCTCAATAGCTTTCTCCTTTTCCCCTTTTTCGCGGAGAGCGACACCGAGGTTATTATAGGTAGATGCAATTTTTGAATCGATCTCTATTGACGTATTGTAGGCTACTATAGCGCTGTCAAGTTCTCCGAGCGCATAAAGGGCATTCCCCAGATTTGTATATTTCTGCCCGAAACCGGGTTCAAGTTTGATGGATTCTTCAAAACTGGCGCGGGCGCTGTTATAATCTCCGACAGCCATAAACGCATTTCCGAGATTGTTGTAAGCTTTGGCGTATGACCCGTCCAGAATGATCGCCTGGCGCAATTGTGTAATAGAATCGGAGTAATCGCCTTTTTCATAAAGGGCGATCCCAAGGTTATTGTAAGCAAATGCATAAGTCGAATCGGTCTCAACAGCTTTTTTATAGGTTTCTATCGCTTCATCGATTTTACCGTTGTTAAAAAGTTCATTGCCCTTGTCTTTAAGGGCTTCTGCGTCCGAACGGATGTCGGCATAGCTGACTGTTACGATCGATATCGCAACAAGCAGGCATAGTAAATATTTACTAAAATTCATGAGACTGAATCCTTTTCAAAAGAGATACGTTATGTTACGTTTACACTAATAATATATATAAGAAAACGGTTATGCAAAAGAATGAATTTGGGAAATTATATTAAGTAATATGAGAACCGTTGTTTGCTGATGTCATTGGATAACATTGTTTACTTCTTTAACATTTCACAATATCGTTGCTTTCCAGGGTGTTTTCACCTATTTTTTACTATTTAAACGCCGATTATTAAAAAGGACTTTTATGGATTTAGATGTACTCTGTATGATGGCACATCCCGATGATGCCGAAATATTATGCGGCGGTTCGCTGATCAAACTCAAAGAACAGGGATACAGTGTCGGTATAGTCGATTTCAGCAGGGGTGAAATGGGTACCCGGGGCGATGTGGAACAAAGATCACGCGAGGCTGAATGTGCTGCCGGAATAATGGGGATCGATATACGGGAGAATATAGAATTCCCCGATGCCCGTATCGAGAATACTGTTGAGAACCGCAAACAGGTCGTTCGTATCATCCGTAAATACCGTCCGCATATTATTTTCACTCATGATGCCAATAACCGTAATCCTGATCATACACATACATCCATGCTTATAAAGGAATCAGCATTCACAGCAGGACTGGCCAAATACAATACCGGCCAGAAACCGCACCGGCCTAATAAGATACTCTATACCATGGAATATTTCGAATTCGAGCCTACGATTATAGTCGATATAACGAAACAGTTCGAACGTAAAATGAAAGCAGTAAACTGCTACAGGAGCCAGATTCATAACCATGAGTGCGATGGTTTACCGACATATATTTCGTCCGATCGTTTCACTGTGGAAATAGAATCGCGTATGCGGTATTTCGGGTCACGGATTCATGCTGATTTTGCCGAGGTTTTTCGCATGGACACACCGGTTGAAATCAATGATATTGTCAAGGAAATCGGCCTTCGGGCGCTCATACCGGGACAGGGAAGAAAGGAATAAAAAGAATAGGCACAGAGGCACAAAGGCAGAAGGCACAGAGTGACGACAAGATTAGGTACAGATTCAGAAGAATCTTAAAAAAAATCATGTTGAAACTTAATTTCCAGCATTTGATTATAAGGATAACATACGAAAATTAAAATCGATGAAAGGCTCAGATGTACAGAGGGGAAAGATACTAAAGTGGCAGGCAGAATGAAGACAAAAGTGGCAGAGTAAAGAAGATAAATAAGTTTTGATTTTAAAAAAAAGTCTCCGTATTAATCATTTTCTTCTTTCTTTGTGCCTTTATACCTGTTTATAAACTTTGAACCCTAAACTTTGAATCTTGAACTAAATTATGAATATAGGAATTACCTGTTATCCGACATACGGCGGCAGCGGGACGGTCGCTACGGAACTTGGAAGAAATCTTGCAAAAAGAGGCCACAAGGTTCATTTTATAACGACAGCGCTGCCCTATCGGCTTTCTGACTTTGTGGAAAACATTTATTTCCATGAAGTACAGGTTTTCCACTACCCGCTGTTCGATTATACGCCGTACAGCCTTTCCCTGGCATCAAAAATGGCTCACGTTGCTCTCAGGGAAGATCTTGACCTTTTACATGTTCACTACGCCGTACCACATGCAACAAGCGCATATCTGGCACAGAAAATCGTTGAAAAAAAGAAAAAAATACCGGTTATAACCACACTACACGGTACCGATATTACGTTGGTTGGCATTGATCCTTCATATTACGAAATCACCCGTTTTTCGATTGAGCAGTCTGATGCTGTAACCGCAGTATCGCAATACCTCAAAAACCAGACATTATATCGTTTTGCGATTGAAAAGCACATTGAAGTTATCCCGAATTTTCTTGATCCTGATCGTTTTAAACCGGGTAAACCACCATGTCGTGAGTGTTTTGCGGAATCCGACGAAAAAATACTCATGCATATATCGAATTTCCGTCCGGTTAAAAGAATTCAGGACATAGTCGAGGTGTTTGCCGGTGTATCCCAGCAAATCAAGGCTCAACTAATGTTAATAGGAGCCGGGCCGGAAAAGGAACGTGCACGGACACTCATCGAGGAAAAAGGGTTGGCCGATAAGGTTCATTTTATAGGAAGACAGGATGATGTAAGCCAGCTTTTGCAGCTTGCCGACATTTATCTGCTTCTCTCCGAGCATGAAAGTTTCGGGCTTACAGCTCTTGAAGCGATGAGTTGTGAAGTACCGGTTCTGGGTACATCGGGAAGCGGCATGGATAGTTTTCTTGGCGATGGTACAGCGGGAAAACTCTACCCTGTCGGGGATATCACATCGATGGTGGAGGGCTGCCTGAAGATTCTCACTGATCCCCAACTTGCAAAAAAGATGGGCAAAAGAGGACGGGAAAGAGTGATACATGATTACCACCAGGATAAAATAGTCAGCAGGTATGAAAAGCTTTATGAAGACCTGATCCGGTAAATTAAAATCCGGGTTCCGGATTTTTTTACATTAATTTCCCGTCATAAAATTTCTCTGTAGATACACCATTCCGTATAATTCATACCATCGTTCCGTTTTCTTGCCTGTTTCCATGGCTGTCTTTTGATTAAATATGACAAATCCAATTATTAAATCAGGAAACTATTTGAATATATCAGCCGTTCAAATTATAGAGGGGTACACAACACGGGAGAAGAAAATTTTAATTAAATTAACCAAAAAAACTTCCGATATACTGTTATAGCAAATGTTTTGGAATATACAGGTATAATTCTCCTTTTTTAAAGATAAGACCGTACGATGATAAAAAAAATGACTTGACAAATTTGCATTATTTACCATATTAGAAGTAATGGTTATTTTGGAAACACATACATAAACGGTATATGTGCTTGATTGTGATACTGGCAAACACATAGAAGATAAACGGTTATGATACGGTGATAACAAGGAAAGCCGGGTGAATAACATGGAAACTAAAAAATATCCATCGGAAATCAAGAGACCATCTGATCTCATAGACATTGCAAAACTTGAAAAAGAGACCCAGAAATATTTATATATCGGTCTTGTGTTTGCATTACTGCTTCACCCTGTGATAGGTTCATATTTTATGTTCAAGAAAACAAATGAATCTGTTTCCAGGACATATCCGATGAAACTGGTATTACGGTCGGTAAGATTTTTAAAACCGTTTGAATTAAAACCCAAACATTCTTCAAAACGTGAACTTCAAAGAACCGAAATGCAGATCAAACAACCGATTGCAGAAGTCAAAGCCAAAACAGACCTTACGATTGAAGTTACCGAGAATTTACATGAGTTGAATCTCGATACGAATATACCTGAATCCGAAAAAACCCATGATGAAATTACCGGTATCGACACTACTTCCGTTCAGAATATACCTGACATTGAAAAACAGATTTCGATGAAAGATGAGATGATATCGGTCGAGGATATGGATACGGGACAATACAGGGCTATGATTGTACAGAACCCGGACAAAATAAATATCCGTGGATTTGTGTATATTTCTACTACCTGGGGCGACCAGCTTAAAGTATCAGATCATTTGAAACGGTCGATAATTAATCTTGCGGAAGCGGTGAACAGACACACAAATATTGAAGCGAAGATTGATTCTCATCTTCTTCTCAATTCAAGAAGACTGTTGTCCACTCCATTTGTGATTATCACCACCGATAAAGCATTCGAGTTATCACCTCTTGAAAGAGAAAATTTAGGAGAATATCTCAAATCCGGTGGATTTGCCGTAATTGACAATGGTGATCCGCTGCAGGAATACAGCCAGGCCGAATCATCACTACGCCAGATGCTCAAGGATACCCTTGGTAACGGAATAAAGTTCGAACCCATTCCCAATGACCATCAGCTGTACCACTGCTTTTTTGATTTTAATGAAGGACCGCCCCAGGGTGCGGAAATCAGTATGGTTCAAACCACAACATCCGGCGCTCAGGGTGAAACCAGCAGAAACGCCTCCATGTCGAGGCCGGTTCATTATCTCGAAGGCATATGGCTGGACGGCAGGCTCACGGTTGTGTATTCAAACAAGGGATATGTGCTGAAATGGACGGAATATGACAATAACGAACCACAACTGAAGATGGGTGTCAACATGGTTGTTTACGCTCTTACCCATGAAGGCGGTATTGCTCAAAAAACTATGAGTCAGTATTCTTCGGTACAATAAATTTAAGTATGTTTATCATATTGAGTCATGAATTAAAAAAATTGCAGTTATTGAAGACAATCGAATACATCCTCATCAACACAGCCTGATCGATAGGTTCCTTTTTTCTTTTCTCCAAATATTATATAAATATCCTGTTTAATGAAAATTATTTAAAAATATCTTTATGCCTAACTGTCCGTATTCGGACACTATATGTCTCATGACCGGACATTCTATCTGGTTATCACATTTGTTGAATTATTCCTAAGATCAATATAATCATAATATTATCTTGTATGGCACATTTATTGCTACTACATAAAATCAGTTGCATGTAAAAATCTCAAACCAAAGGTTTAAGATTTGACAAACAAAAACAGTTAACTTTTCCGGTTATGTTTTAATAACCGCAGCATGTAAAGGCAGGTGAAAGAAATGGTGCAACAGTTTAAGTCATCGAGGTTCAGCGGGCCATCTGATGCCATCGACATGGAAAAGCTTGAGAAA
>JAFGMP010000129.1 GCA_016927495.1 Candidatus Latescibacterota bacterium
ATCGATATCTACATCGATCCTTACTGGAAACACGGCGATGCTGTAGTAGAGGTGCCGGGATATGATACCAGAATAATACCGCCATCAGGAATTATCATGGTGACCTGTTACTGGATGATAATCGGGGAGACTATGGGGCAGCTTTCAATGTGATGTAATAATGATTTGAAACACTCGTTAAGTCATAGTTGTTTTAATGCACGGGGACCCATTGAATTTCCTTATTATATATGTACCGAAAAAGCAAAAAAGCCATTAGTAAAAAAATGGATATTTTGTTATGACAATTTAGTATATTTTGTATGATTTTCTGGTTGCCGGATTATAATACAAAGTCCATATTAAGACTTGTTATTAATCAGGTTATTGTTTTACATAAATGTTTTGGCATACTATTTGCAAATTTAGCCGTCGACAAATGATACTAATGAAATAAGTTGAGATTATTGGTCTCAATTTTTTTTAATTTTTTTACTAAATTCGGTAGCATGATAAATTTTATGCAATAATTTTATACCGAATTTTGGTTAAATATCTAACCGGTATCATTGTCGTTAATTAAAAAATTATTAAACAGGAATTACGATGCAAAAAATTTCTTTGATTAAAAACGTCCGTTTCCTTATCACATCGGTTCTTACATATGTTATAGTTACAACAGTATTTTCCTCTTTTGTGATTGCCCAGGAACCAATAAACCGACTGCATCTGGATTCGCTCTATGTCGAATCTTTCGACGGGACAAAGCTGGCAACAATGATAATGCGTCCTGACGGCGAAGGGACGTACCCTACCATTATTTGCCGTACACCGTATGGTTCCGCATGGTCGAAAAAAACTATGGAAAACTATGCAAAACGCGGTTATGCATATCTTGTTCAGGATACGAGAGGGCGGTTTAACTCGGAAGGTGTGTTCGACCCGTTCATCTATGGCGTTAAAGACGGCGACGCAACACTCGAATGGGTCAGATCTCAGCCATGGTCGAACGGAGATGTCGGCAGCATGGGGCATTCGTATGTGGGTTTCACGGCGCTGTATCTTGCCGCCGGTTCGGAAACGCCGCCGAAATCGGTAGTGGTCAATCAACCGGTGGCATCGCCTGAAGGCGGCCTGTTCTACGGCGGAGCCATGAACCATCATTTTGATTATTACTGGTCGCTGCTTGTCGATGGCAAGGATCAGGATCTTGAATACATGTATTCCCTTGACTGGGACAATCTGTTCGGCCTGTTACCTCTGACTACCGCACACCGCGGAGTTAATAAGGAGATAATTTCATACCGTAAATGGATAGAATGGGCAAACGGTTCGTTTGGCAGGGGAGAACTACCCGAAATAGCTGATATTCCAACCGGAACAACCGCTTACCTTCTCGTTAGCGGGTGGTTTGATCTGTTTAACAACGATGTAATTAAACTATATCATCATCTCAGTAAAAGCGGTACGAAAGAACGGATAAAACTCATCATCGGGCCGTATGATCATGCGATGAGCCCGCCGCCTGATTGTGATATGAATTTCGGCGACTGGGATACACTGGATGTTTCAGCCATCATGAGTCAGTGGCCGGACAGGTGGTTGCTCGGTTCAGAAAACGGAGTCGAGGATTTACCGTCGGTTCAATTTTTCCTTCTCGGTGAAAACCGGTGGGTGGGTTCGGAGACATGGCCGCCTGCCGGAATGCGGGAGGTCAGGTATTACCTTCAAAGTGACGGTTCCGCAAATACCTTGAACGGTTCAGGCCGCCTTACAATAAATGCGCCTGAGAAAGAATCGTTCGATACGTTCGTGTACGATCCTGCGAATCCCGCACCTACAAAAGGCGGTATACTGTGCTGTCTGAGACCGATGACTCAAGCAGGGCCTATGGATCAGCGTGAAATCGAAACTCGTGATGACGTACTTGTGTATACTACCGAGGTTTTAGAACAGGATATTACAGTAGCGGGGCCGGTCACACTTGAACTGTATGCGTCTTCAAGCGCACGGGATAGCGATTTTACCGGAAAACTGGTTGATGTTTTTCCTGACGGCACGGCCTTGAATATTACCGATGGTATTATACGGGCACGATTCCGTAACGGTGACGGCAAACCTGAGTTTCTGACTCCGAATACAATTGAACGTTACCGTATTGATCTTGGTTCAACAGCGATGACATTTCAGAAAGGGCACCGTATCAGGCTGGAGGTCTCATCATCCAATTTTCCGCGATTTGACCGTAATTTGAACACCGGCGGGCCTGTTGGTAAAGAGGATACGATGAAAAAGGCGACACAAAAAGTGTTTCACAATAGTATATATCAATCATATCTGTCGCTTCCTGTCGTAAGAACGGATATGTTTGAAAAAAGTAATTGACAAATTTTGGGGATTATATTATATTTGAACAATAGAGACAATGAGTCGAAAAGTATAATAGTCAGATGTTTGAAAAATTAAAACTATTCAACTTATAAAATATTAAGAGTAAATATGTCACGTAACCACGAAAAAATGAAAGACACAATAGTCGAGGCTGCACGGGAAGTTTTTGCGCTCTATGGGTATAAAAAAACGACCCTGGATGATATAGCGGCTTCACTGCATAAAGCCAAAAGTTCTATTTATTATTATTTCAAGAGTAAAGAAGATGTGTTTAGGGCAGTAATTGAAAACGAGGTGCTCAGAGCAAAAATGGCAATACAAAATGCGGTAACTAAAGAGTCGACGCCTGAAATGAAGCTGCGTGCCCACTTTAAAACCATCATGAAATTTATTAACGAAACCATCAATTATTATAAATTGATGCAGGAGGAAATGCTGGAAGTAATGAGTTTTGCCGATAAAATGAAAGATAAACATAAAAAAGATAGTATACAGCTTATTGCCGGAATATTGAAGGAGGGAATAGCTGCCGGTGATTTTACCATTGTGGATGTCAATGAGACCGCCGAAGCGATTATGTACGCTTTCGAGGGTCTATATCATCCGTTTTTCGGGATTGATTACCAAAATACTGAAAAAAAATATGATAAATTGCTGGATATTATTTTATATGGTATAAAAACCAGATAATTTTTTTGTCATAAATTCGAACAAAAGACTAATAAAGTCAAATATTTAATTATTCAAGGAGTACATATGAAAAAGTTAGTTATTTTCATAATGAGCACTGTTATTATGTTCCATACATCAGGCTGCAACAAAAACAACAGCGAATCAATTGAAGCCAAAAGTATGGAGCAGTTGCACAAAGAAAATGGTATCCCGGTAAAAACCGAGGTCGTTCAACCCACGTACTTTGAGACAGAGTATTCGTATTACTCAGTACTGACCGGTGTTGAAGAAACCACTGCCAGTTCAATGGTTTCCGATGAAGTTGAGAAAATACACTTCAAGGTTGGTGACCGTGTTACCAAAGATGCACTTGTCGTTACATTCCCGACCGATAATCCTTCGGCAAATTATTATCAGTCAAAAGTAGCGTTTGAGCATGCCGAAACGACACTGAAGCGAATCAAAAACCTGTATGAGAACGGTGGTATTTCTCTTCAGGAATATGATAATACGAAAACACAGTTTGAGGTAGCCAAAGCCAATTGGGATGCGGTGCGGCAGACGGTTACGGTAAAAGCTCCGATTACCGGTGTTCTGACGAATATTGCTGTCAGAGAAACGGATTATGTAAAATCGGGGGACAAGTTATTTACTATCGCCAAAACGCAGAAACTGAAAGCATGGATTTGGGTATCGGAACATCAGATTGCCGATATGGAGGTTGGCGGCAAAGCGACCGCCCTGTGGCAGGATAGTACACTCAGCGGCAAAGTTGTGCAGGTTGACATGTCGCTCGATACGGTTAAACAGGCTTTTGGCGTGGTCGCGGAATTTGACAATCCGGGGTACCGTGTTATGAGCGGTGTCAATGCCGAAGTAATTTTGCATGGAAAAGAAGCCACTACATCCATTGTTACACCGAGAAAGAATGTGTTTAACGACGGTGTATCTAACTATGTATTCCTGGCGCAAAACGGTGTTGCCGTAAAACGTGAAGTTACTCTTGGCAGAAGCAAAGGTATAGATGTTGAAATTCTTCAGGGAGTGAATCCCGGAGATACACTTATTACCGAAGGCCAGATGTTACTTAAAAACGACATCAAAATTAATATTGCCAATTAATCAATGATACTGACCTCATAAATGTGACCTATTCAAAAGGATTATATATATGTTTTTAGCCGATATATCAATAAAACGTCCGATTATGATGAGCATGATTCTGCTTGTGTTCGTTCTGTTCGGTACGTTAGGATTTTTGGGGATGAAACAGGAATTGACGCCTGATATGAGTTTGCCGCTCGTTACCGTTCAGACAATCTACGGTGGTGCCGGTCCTGAGGAAATGGAAACGCAGATTACCAAAAAAATTGAAGATGTGGTATCCACAGTGAGTGGAATCGACCAAATCGAATCCTATTCGATGGACAGTGTATCCTATATCTTGATTCGATTTCAAATGGATAAAGATATCTATATCGCATTAATGGATGTTAAAGACAAGGTTGATGCGATTGTTAACGATTTTCCGGTTGACACCGATTTGCCTGTTGTCAAAATATACGATCCGTTGAGTATCCCGGTGGTCGATATCGTACTTTCAGGTTCGATGCCGATTACCGAGTTATACGACCTTGCCGATAAAGACCTGAAAAACCGTTTCGCTCAGATAGCCGGTGTCGGTGAAGTACAGTTGACCGGTGGCCAGGAACGTGAAATCAGGATTGAACTTAATGACAAAACTATTATCCAGAACTCTGTTCCTATAGCACGGCTGGCTCAGATACTTGCCGCGCAAAACCTCGATATGCCCGGTGGCAATTTCCAGAGAAGCACACAGGAATATTCGGTGCGTCTCGAAGGTGAATTTGAAAATGTCGAGACCATACGGGAAATTGAAATTCCCACAGCTCATGGCATTAAAAAACTCGGGGAACTGGCAACCATAGAAGATACCGGTGAAGATGTAAGGGAACGTACAACGTATTTCAATAACAGAGATAAATTCGGTAAAGACAATGTTGTACAGTTAAGTCTTGTGAAAACCGCCGACGGTAATGCCGTTGAAATTTACAAAGATGTCGTTGGTGTTCTGCCGGAAATCGAGAGTACATTACCGGCGGGTTGTTCGCTCGACATCATCAGTGAATCCGCTTCCTTTATCGAGGATTCGGTGAAAGATACACTGTCGAATATTTTACTTGGCGTTATTCTGACTTCATTTGTGTTGTTTTTCTTCCTGCACGATTACCGGTCGACAATCATTGTGGCTCTCTCTATGCCTATGTCGATTATTTCCAGCTTTCTTTTTATGGACATGGCGGGATTTACGATGAATATCATGAGCCTTATGGGTTTATCGACCGCAGTGGGTATTCTTGTAGCCAATTCCGTTCTGGTGCTGGAAAATATATTCAGGCATAAATCATTGGGTGAATCGAAATTTAACAGTGCATCCAAAGGAACTTCGGAAATTGCAGTTGCTATTATCGCATCCTCGCTGACTAACATTGCCGTTTTTCTTCCGTTAGGTACTATGTCAAGTATTGCGGGGCAATTTTTTAAACAATTCAGTCTGACTGTCGTTTTTGCAACTGTTTTCTC
>JAFGMP010000130.1 GCA_016927495.1 Candidatus Latescibacterota bacterium
TAGTCATAAGTCAGCCATCATATGTTAATCTATCACTATATTTGCAGTTTCAGTGTTTATAGGTTCCGATGTATCCAACCGGAAGTGTATTCATAAGGCTTGTTTGTGAAAGTATATCCCCGGCATTTTCAGGAATATGCTGAATTGTTTCCTGTCTGTTGTTAAATAATACAGCATTTGGCGACATACGAAGGTACAGCTTTTCACAGTTAACTGCGTGATTATCGGCGAAATAGTTCAAGTCGGGAGTGCCGTCAAGTAAATGTTGTAATGCCGGATATCGTTTTTGCCATTGAGGATTCTGCCATGGTGTCGATGTAAGGTGTCCCGATATTCCCGAGTGACTCGTAAGCATTTCTTTCCAGCGTTCCTTTCCCCATGGAGAGTTGCTGATTGCTGTCTGGCAGTCGATCATAATGTTGCCGTCGACATAATTGTCCTTGCCGCCGTGAATCTGAATTCCACCGAAAACTCCACCGGAGGAACGCAGGAAAATATTACGGGATATCATAAACCCGCTGATAGCATCATCCAGACGGATTCCGCAAACCATACCGTGACGGCCTGTGTTGTCATGAAAGTTGTTCCAGCGAATAATATTCCCCCGGTACAGCGGATTGCCCCATACATCTATCGCACCCTGGTCGTCCGATTCCTCGACACAGCGGGTGAATTCATTCAGTTCTATCAGAGACTCGCTCGCCTCCATTCTGATTGCGCTGCTTGGAATATTTGAAAAAAGGCAGTGCCGAACTTTGATCCCCATACCCTCAAGCAATATAGCGGGGGTGTAAGTACGGTCGATCCGGGACAGGTCGGATATCGTACAGTTTTCGATAATACTGCCCGAAGATACCAGATTTTTCCAGTCTCCTGTTCTGATGTCGATACCACCCCGTCCCATATGTTCGATGTTGACAGTATGTAACAGGCAGCGCAGCCCTCCATCGATTTTGAGCCCATATCCTGATGCTGCCCTGATGCTGCACTGTGATACGGTTATGTCGTTACATTCTTCAAATATCATTGCATCACCCCGGACATACCGGACATCGAGATTCATTAACGATAAATAATCACATCCGGTCGCTGAAATAATTGGACCGAAAGCACTTATGACACATTCGTTTTTGTCGAAATTCTCAGGCGGATAGTAGCGAATTGTCTGTGAATCCAAATCGATATGCCATTCACCGGGCCGGTCGATCTCACACAGGGCGTTGACCGCATGCCACTTGCTATCCCTGAATCCGTAACGGTTGAACGGTGGTTCGAGGACAATACGGCTATTTTCACTGTCGATCTGTTTTACTTTTTCGTAGGCATCGGCCCATGCCCAGTACCAGTAACCATGTAACCAGAGGTCTTTTTCGTCTTTCCAAAAGGACAGACGATTGTCAGTGAAATTTTCCAGTGGAAGGTTTGTGTCGCCATCATTGGGCCATCGTGCCATTTGCTGGGCTGTTCCCTGGTAGAAAATTTCCATAACAGGGAAAGTTTTGAATCTGTGACTACCGCCAACAGCGCGTTCACTTGAAAAACCGCCAAAGGTCAGTTCACCGGTTTGAGGCACACCATGTTCTTTAAGCGATGCGGTGAGTACCCGGCCACGCGCTGATTCCGGAAGTCGTGCGAGGATTGTGGGGTTTTTTTCGGTATGCCATGTATCGATTTTGCATCCACCGGATAAAACAGTCCTGTTCATGGGATCGGTGGAACGGATAACCAGAGGATTACGTTCTGTTCCGCTGTCTTCATTATTCAATACGATGGTCTGTTTGACTTGATATACATTATCGAGCAGCAGTATTTCAATTGCACCTCCGGAGAGTGTGCCACTTTTCCGAAGGTTACGTGCATGTTCCAATGCGGACAAGATCGTTGGATATGGTTTCTCACGGGAACCGTCAGAATCTTTGACACCAATAGATTGCGAGACATAAAGGCTTAACGCTACCTGGCTGTAAGATGGTACGGGAGTACGGCCATACTCAAGACCAGGCTTACCGTCGAGTGTCGCCTCCAATTCATTTGCATACATTCGGTGATGATCCGGCAGATACTCAATTGATTTCATCCTCCCGAGGGTTTTCCGGCAGTCGTCTGATTTCCCGGACGACAGTTGAGCTTCTGCTATCCTCAACAGTACCAGCGACTGAAATTCTTTTGGGAGATCCTGATCTTCGAGCAGTAAATTGTATCTCTTAAGAGCTTCCGTTGTATGGCTGCTGCACTGCAAGTTATCAGCTTCGGCGAGTTTTTCCTCAATAGTAGACGGCGTTTGGGATTCCGCAGCTGAAAGTGTCGAAACGGACATGATAAAAAATATGGAAATGAGCAAGAAATGAAGGTATAATATTGAAATTGATCTAATCACATTTATTGGTTTCATTATAAATCCCTCGAAATATGCAAAAAAAATCAAATATGATGAAAATTGATTATACTGTTGCATAAAATTAATCCTTTTATTCTGTATTCTCAATATCATAGTATATTTTTCAAGCCTGATTGTATAATAATATTACCTTTTCAGGGATTTTTTGTAATTTTTTATAAATTCATATAAAAAGGAAACAAACAACATGAAAAAATTTGAAATCGAAGTTGAAAAAGTAAACGGGTATTGCACATATTCTTATCAGGAAGGCGACACCTTCATCTTCAACGGGTATGATACTCCCAACGGTTTCTGCGGAGGAGCATACACCACATTGTTTCCCATAATTGTTGCATTAAGTTCGGGTGCGCGGTTTGATTTTGAAAAAAATCCCCTCTGTAAGACAAAGATGGCCTGTCCTGACAATGGGAATGTAATCTTTAAAGTGAGATTGATGGAGTAGTTTCCCTTATAATCCGTTTGAATAATGCCTGCTAAAAAACGAAGAACTACAGGTGACTTATGGCATACGAAATCTTAAACGACAAAAGGGAATTGGAACGCTTCCTGAAAAAAGATATATACCTTCATCTCTACAGCTTGGGCGACCTCGATGATTTCTTCTGGCCGTACACGAAATTCTATGGTTTGAGACAACATGGAGAAATCAGCGCTGTGATGCTGCTGTACTCGGATGGTAATGTACCGACTGTACTCGGTTTCTTCCGTGAACCCACTGTCGGAATCACGTTAGCAAAAGAGATTAAACATGTGTTGCCCCATCATTTTCACGCACACTTTTCGCCCCGAGTTCAGTCTGCTTTTAATACAACACATACGCTTAATCACCACGGTGAATTTTGCAAAATGGCACTCACGGATATGTCAGTAATACAGCACTTGAACAGTAGTGATACATACCGTCTCAGTAATGCAGAAATCAAGGATATCCTCGAACTGTACTGTGAGAGCTATCCCGGTAACTGGTTCAATCCGAGGATGCTTGATACCGGGCAATATTTCGGGATTCGGGAAAACGGCAGAATTGTAAGCATTGCCGGAATTCATGTCTACTCACCCCGCTACAAAGTCGCTGCGTTAGGCAATATAACGACACTGCCATCTTACAGAAACCGTGGCCTGGGTAAAAAGGTTACAGCTGCCCTCTGCCAATCATTAAACAAAGAAATCGACCATATCGGGCTGAATGTTAAAGCAAACAACACAGCCGCAATTGCCTGTTACAAAAAGCTAGGTTTCAAAGTAATAGCCACCTACAATGAGTTTACCGTTCATAAAAAATGAAAATCCAACATCCACCAAAGAAAACATGTTATTGTAGAAACAAACGATAAATGAGACAATTAGTTCTTGTGCATTTGACTTTTTTATCATACATTTAAAAAATAGTTTCCATTCGTATAATTACTCCCGAGTAATGCATGAGAATTACATGAAACGATTATATGTTTATTTCCTGCTGATTATCCTCTTTTGTCCGGGCTTTCTTTTTGGAGAAGGAACGTGGTCTGTCTTCCCAGCACCTTCTGCCAATTTTATCTATGACCATAATGGCTATATCTGGGTCGGCTCTACCAATATACTGTACCAATATGACCTGAAAAATGAGGAGTGGAATCCAAAATATAATTTTAACTATATATATGTTTTGTTTCAAGCCAGTGACGAGACAATATGGGTTGGAAACCGCGGTGGTGTTTCGAGTATACAGGGCGATACGGTAATTAACTATATAATTGGTGATGGGGAGAAATCTGAAAGATACTGGTTAATAACAGAAGCACCCGATGGCACCATATGGGTGGGAGCTACCGGTGGTATAAGCTCATTCGACGGTTCTTCCTGGATTTTTATCGGAAGAGATCAGGGCTATCCATTTTCCCAATGTTCGGGAATAGTATGTGATCTTGAAGGTGGTGTATGGGTAACAGCTCATAGCTATGGCGCAGCCAGATATTATAACAACGAATGGACCAAAAAGGTTGACCTGATACTGAAAAAGGTTTATAAGCCATATATATCACCGGACGGTGCTATTTGGATCAGTGCTGATGATGGCGCTATTTGTTTTAAAGATGGTTTATGGAATGAATATTCGGAAAAAGAAGGTTTACATGTCGATAGAGTGTCAGGGTATTATTTTCCGGAGAATGGCAATGTCTGGTTAGGGACAAGTGAGGGAATTTTTATATTCGATGGTGTTTCATTCAACCTGTTTTCTGAGGATATCGAAACACGATACAGATATGCTTCGAATTTCCAAAATGGTGAAGATTCAGAATTGTGGATGTCGACAAACAGAGGAATCGTCATATATAATCCTGACGTTCAACCTTTAACTATTCAACAACCGTCAGAAACCGAGTATGTGGAACGGTATGAAACAGTCACATTTACATGGGACGAATATCCCGGGGCCACTTCTTATGAAATAGAATTTTCACTTGACGGAATTTTTATGAATCCTGAAACATTTTCTCTCGATACCAATACATTTTCACAAGACATCAACAGTTCTTATCCAATTTCCAGTCCTTATTTCTGGCGTGTGCGACCGTTATTTCAGGACAACGGAGGTTATTGGTCCAATCCCCGTTACATTTATACTATCAAAGAAATCCCGGATATTTTCTCCCCAGATAATAATTTATATGTCGAATCTATGGATAATATAACCTTCAAGTGGAGGTCAATTCCCGATATTTCATTCTATGAATTAGCAATATCAGAAGATGTTAACTTTTCCGGATGCGAAATTTATTCTGTTACTGACACAACCTATATATTAAATGTCGATAAAATAAATATGAATATGGAATCCCATTACTGGTGTGTCAGAGCGATCTACGAAGAAAAACCGGGCGACTGGAGCGTGGTTCGCACTTTTTACACCCATACAACTGGAGCATGGGAAAAGTATGCCAGGGATCGCATGATACTTATCGATACAAAATACCACGATGGCACTATATGGCTCTGTACGGAAATGGGCCTTTACCGGTATGATACAACCATTAATGAACTTAATGAAGTTCCTCTTGACGGAACTCTTAGTCGAACCGGACTAACCTCGCTTGCAGTCGGCAATGATGGCACTATATGGGTCGGTTCAACAACAGGTCTGTGCCGGTACGATGGTTCGGGATGGGAAATGATAATAAAAGATAACGGTTTGTCTTATTACAATATACGCGCTGTCGATATAGATAGCTCTGGGAATGTATGGTGTGTCAGCGAAACAGCACTCAATAAGTTTGACGGCGACTCATGGATATCCTATGATCTTCCGACAGTAACTGAAATAAACTCGATGAAAGTCACGCCTTCAGGTGATATCTGGGTTGGTTCTGATGGTTGGGTCGGTATGTTCAGTGACGGTATATGGAAGAAAATCACCAGTGATATCAGTAATGTTAACGATATCGAATGTTCGCAGGAAGGTTCGGTATGGATAGGAAGTGAATGCTCAAACTATTTGGCAAAATACACAAAAGGTAAACTTGAGTTTTATGATCCGAACAGCCGTAGATTAAGTCTTAAACCAGTAATCGACTCATTACACAAAGCTGGATATACCCGCGTTGAGGATTCTTTTTACGTTTTGCAAGGTGATAGCACAAAATATATTCGGTCGGTTACGGTTCGTGACGATGGAGTTGTTTTTAACGGAATACGATACGGAATATCTTATTTCGATGGCCAGGACTGGATTTTAATTCCTTCCCAAAATATTCTGATACCGGCCGGTTATTCGGCAGATTTTTATTGGAAATTCGAGAATATTTCCGGTATTGCAGTCTGTGGTAATAACAGGACATGGGGAATTTTCGATAACGGTGTCATCTGTGAACTCATTGATGGATATTTCGAATATAGAACGATGCTGTCAACATTACCCACTGATTATATTAGGGTGATAGAATTCGACGTAAAAAATACCTTGTGGCTCGGTACAATTAACATGGGTGTACTTAAATATGATGGTTCAGAATGGATAAATATTTCTCTGGCAGATGGTCTCCCATTTTTAGACATTCAGCATATGCGAACAGGACTGGCAGATGACATTTGGGTAGCCAGAACATCTGGGGAATATCATAAAACAGGTTATTTATCATACATTCAGGGTGATGATGTTGTAGAAAATTACGATTTTTTAGATACACAATTCACTTGTCTTTCAATTCTTCCTGACAGAACATTATATGGTGGAACGTCAGATAAAGGAATCATAACGATTAAAGATGACACCGTTGAAACAATTACAACCGAGAAAGGCCTTCTTTCAAATTCAATATTTGACATCGAGGCAAGTCAATCAGGAGAAATATAGGTTGCTACCTCTGCCGGTATGTGCTGCTTTGACGGCAGTAACTGGAGGCGCATTACTGACATTGACGATATCACAAACAACTCAATTGTCGATATCAACATAGATAAAAAAGGACATGTCTGGTTTGCTGTCACAAATAATACGGTATGGTGTTACGACGGAAATAAATGGCATAATCATTCACCTGAAAACGTTTCGATTCAATCAAGTGATATAGAAATATTATTTGACAGTAACGAAGATACATGGATAACACATACATCAGAAGGTATACTACATTACCAGAACGGATCATGGATTAGTAACGACTGGTTAAACTTATATCGCTCTTATGATTATACTTTTTCACCCGACGGGAAATTGTATTCATGTTCCCAGGCTTACGATTCATTTATGAGTTCGTATGGCGGTTTTTACTATCCGGGAGGTCTTCAATATTACACTTTTGATACTCAGACAAAGGTTGTTGAGCAAAAAACAAATCTGCCTGTCGAACTTTCTGTGCTCATAATTTTTCCCAATCCCTTTAATCCTTCAACAGCTATATCATACACTCTTTCCAAAGCGGGATATACCGAACTGGTTATATATTCGATTTCAGGCCAGAAAATCCGAACACTTGTTGACAACTACCAAACTCCCGGAAATCACAGTGTTATCTGGAACGGAAGGGACGACAACGGTCGTGCGGTTTCGTCGGGTATTTACATATCTCAACTTAAATTCGGCGACTCGATAGTTACCGGTAAAATGTTGCTTATTAAGTGAATTTGAGATTCAGCAACGTATACTTTGATCTTCCTTGGTGCACTGTAATATATATCCCGTAAGTTCAATGTCCATAGCTCGGTACATGAGTTCTCGTCAAACCTTTTTCGGTCAAACATCACTATAGATAACCGTATACACTGATTTGAATTCATAATTAAATCTTTGTATTATAATATATTATAAATAATTAAAGCTCTATATATTTCCTTTTTTTATGCATCCTTACAAAACTTCTAACTTCACTTTTTTAAAATGGACTTTCTTATTGGATTTTGGTACATTTAAATGATAGTTAAGGAAAAAAATAATGGCTCAGATATTCAAAACAATGGGACGGCTTGCCGGGCAAGCGGTCAGGACACAAGCAGTCGACCGTGCAATTACCAAAGCACGAGGATATATCCAATCCGAAATGCGTCTTGCGGATATCAGACTGAAACTGAAATTTCTCCGCCAGAAACGTACCCGTCACCTTACTCTTCTCGGAAGAACGGTTTACCGGCTCGTGAACAACGATATAAATCCTGAAACCGATGAACGTGTCGATACGTTAAACCGGGTACTCCATGAAATCGACAACGAAGTTGAAATGGTCGAGTCGGAATTACAGCGGCGCAGAGAGCAGGAACGGCAGAGGCGTAAAACCGAGTCTGACAATACAAAGCAGCAGTGAGATTATCTTCTCTGAAATGAGTTCAATCCCATTCATACAAAAAACAGAAAGGTTTTTTAATGGCAAATTCTGTGACTGAAAAAATAAAAAAACTGTTATTACCCGTTTTATTAGGTTTATCTTTGATCTTTGCTGAGATTGATTACGGTTTCAGCCAGCAAAATGCTTTGTCGAACGGCAGTCTTATTAACGGCCCGGACATCGAGATTATAGTAAAAGAAACGCAGAAAAAAATTACCATCGACGGCAGACTTGATGACCCTGCATGGGCTACGGCTGCTCCCTATGAGAATTATTTTTTCCAGCAGGAACCGCATGATCGTGAACCATCGAGCGAAAAAACCAGAGTTATGGTTCTTCAGGACATAGACACCATCTATTTCGGTATTCAGGCATACTATAAAGACCCCAACCGGATTATTGCAGCGGGCATGAGGCGTGACAAAGACGTAATGACCGGGGACAATGTCGAGCTTCTTATCGACACATTCCGTGATAACCGGAACTGTTATGCTTTTGTCACAAATCCTCTGAGCGGTGAGCAGGACGCCATCATCAGCGACGAGGGTAATGACATCAACAAAAGCTGGGATTGTGTCTGGCGGGTCAAATCGGCGGCGAATGGCGAAGGATGGTCGGCAGAGATTGCCATACCGTTTAAATCGCTGAAATTCAGAGCGGGTGAAACGGGTGAATGGGGTCTTAATATAACCCGTAACATCAAATATAACAACGAAACGACGTATCTTGTACCGATTCCCCGCGGTCTCGGCCATAATGGTAAATTCAAGGGTGAACTGTTTGCCAGCCTGAAAAACATCAAACTGCCGTCACAAAGGCTCAATCTGAGTGTGCAACCCTATGTCCGCAGCGGAGGAACCTGGATTCGTAAACCCGAACATAAAGACGACAGCGAATTTGATGGTGGTTTCGATGTCCGGTACCATGTCACGCCACAGCTTATGCTCGACGCGACCTATAACACCGATTTCGCTCAGATCGAATCGGAAGAAGAGGTTGTGAATGTTACACGATTCAACGTATATCTTCCTGAAAAACGTGACTTCTTCCTTGAAAATGCCGGTTTATTCAATTTCAGCATGGTATCCTCTGCCGGTGAATACTATGCCAGAGATGCAGATTTCATCCTGTTCAGCTCCCGAACCATCGGTATTCAGGATGGCAAACGTACACCACTGTATGGTGGTGGAAAATTTGCAGGACGTTCCGGGCCATATTCTATCGGTGTTATGAATATTCAGAGCGAGGAAACAGCTTTGGATGACGGATCAGAGGAACCCTCCACCAATTTTACCGCTGTACGGTTTAAACGTGATTTTCGAACCAATTCATACATCGGGCTTATGGCTCTTAACAAACAGTCGGAAACCGATGACTTTTCGAGAACTTTAGGCGTTGACGGGTATTATGCGTTCTCTCAGGAACTGTATGTTAAAGGATCGGTAGCGCGCACACTTGAAAAAGACGATGAAGGTGACGATATAGCCGGAGATGTAAAAGTGGTTCTTAATAAGGACTGGATAGATTTTTCTGCGGCATATACCTCCATCGATTCGCTTTTCAAACCGGAAATGGGTTATGTAAGACGCGAAAATATCCGTAAAACCGACAGCTCTGTCGAACTGACAAAATGGATCAACAACCGGTACTTACGTAATATTTCATGGCAAAACAGCATCGGGTACACAACCGACCATGAGAATGTACTGCAAACCCGTGAAAATTCGTCCGGGATAAACGTTGATGCTGCGAGCGGCGATGGCATTTCATACAGCATCAACCACGATTACGAGTACTTACCGGAAGATGACTATATACGTGACATTCGTGTCGATGAAGGAACTTATAGTGCGACATACCACAAGGTGAGTGCCAGTTCATACGGTTCGCGTCCGGTTTCTGGATCGGTTTCCTACCGCTGGGGTGAACTTTTCGAAGGTGACGGCAGAACACTCTCCTGTTCAGGGAAAGTCAGGTCAATGCAGCGCTTAATTACCGAACTCTCATATACATACAACCATCTCGACCTCACAAATGGCGCATTGTATGCGAACGTATTTGCGGGAAGGTGGACCTATTCATTCACCACCAATATGTTTGCAAAATGCTATATCCAGTGGAATGATGCTGACGAGAAAATCGCCACAAATCTGTTGTTTGATTATATTTACAGACCAAAAAGTCATCTTTACATAGTCTATAACGAAAACAGGGACTCGACAAACGGATCATCACAAACAGTCAGGGACAGAATGTTACAGTTGAAGCTGACCTATTTGTGGAATATATAGAACATAAAAAAACTGACCTTGACGGGATGTATCCATTTGCATAATTAGTGCAGATGGTATATAATAGTATATACCAGTAAAAAGTATAAACTTTAACCTTCAGGGATAAACCATCATGAAAAAATCGATTGTTCTTACGGTACTGTGTTTGATCGCTGTTGTGCAGGTATATGGTGAAACTGCTGAAAATCCCTATGGTACATGGCAGCACGGCCCTTCATCAGATCCGGGCTACTTCCCCATAGCTGTCTGGTTGCAATCGCCCCGGAATGCAGCGAAATACAAAGCGGCGGGAGTTAATGTCTTTGTGGGTTTGTGGGAGGGCCCTACAGAAGAGCAACTTGCAGACCTCAGAGAAGCCGGTATGCAGACAGTCTGCTACCAGAACGAAACCGGACTTAAGTATATCGATGACCCAATCATTGTCGGCTGGATGCATGGCGATGAGCCCGATAACGCTCAGTCCAATGGTCAAGGTGGTTATGATCCTCCGATTTTACCGGAAGTGATCATTAACGATTATGACTCGATAAAAACTGCTGATCCTTCACGGCCGGTGTTTCTTAATTTGGGACAGGGTGTGGCTTACGATAACTACATAGGCCGCGGCACCCGAAGAAACCATCCTGAGGATTACCCCGAATACATTAAGGGCGGCGATGTCGTTTCATTCGACATCTATCCGGTCAACAGCACCTATGAAGAGGTTATGGGCAATCTCTGGTATGTACCCAAAGGTGTGGCACGTCTGAATGAATGGTCGGACTATCAAAAGGTCGTGTGGAACTGTATCGAATGCACCAGAATCCATTCAGGTGAAAAACCGTCACCTGCTCAGGTTATAACCGAAGTCTGGATGTCGATCATCCAAGGCTCGCGGGGTCTAATTTATTTCTGCCACGAGTTTGAACCCTTCAACGAGGATGGCCTGCTCGACGATACTGAAATGCTCGAAGCAGTGACAACCCTTAATAACCATATTCATGAACTGGCGCCGGTGCTTAACAGCGCGACTGCTGACAATATAGTCGAGGTGGTTTCTTCGGATGAAAACATCCCTGTCGATACCATGGTTAAACTGTACGGCACCGAGTTGTATATCTTTTCGGTATGCATGCGTGAGGGACAGACTAAAGGTACATTTACCCTTCAGAACGTCCCGAAAAATGCCTCCGTCGAAGTCATCGGTGAGGACAGGCAGATACCCATCACGGATAACTCTTTCGAGGACACGTATGAACCCTATGAGGTGCATCTCTACCGTATCGGTAATTTTACCACCTCTGTCGGCAGCGCGAAACCGGGTTCGATCAAACTCCTGGAAAATTGTCCGAACCCGTTTAACCCGTCGACAATATTAGGATTTTATCTGCCCGGTGACGGTCATGCCGAACTCATTATCAATAATATAACAGGCCAGCAGGTCGAGGTTCTGCATAATTCTTATACAAGTGCAGGAACACACCGTTTATTGTGGGATGCAACCGGTAAACCCAGCGGTTTATATTTTTATACCCTGAAAACGGCACAGTTTCAGGAAACAAAAAAAATGCTGTTGATGAAGTAACAAAATCAGGCAGAAAAGGAAAGACAGGTAAAAGGTACAAGGTACGAGAAAAAAATATGGGCAGAAAATTTTCTGCTTTCTTTTTTGAACTGGACAAATATATGGGTTGGGGCAAACTCGTGTGTCTGCTTTTGATGGAAATGAGAACAGGTATATGGGCCTGATGTCCGTAGGGGCAACCCCTTATGGTTGCCCATGCAACAAAACAGTATCCAGTTCGGGTTGAATTATTTTTTGTTTTTCGTCAAAACTGTCGAACTGCCGTTTATCTCAATAAATCATCTATATTGTTAATAAACAATTAATTATGGTATATTAGCGTATCCTTAAATCGTCAAAATTGTCGTTCCAAACTCCATTCGTTTTATGTTCTTTTTGGTTGACTCCCCCATGGTAAATTCCTATGAATACTATCGATACATAAAAAAGCAGTTATTTCACAACATTTGGCATAATACTTGCATTTATTATCAGTATTACCATAACATATTTACGTTTATAATCGTTGAATTACAATTCGGGAGAAAGTATCATGAAAAATATCAGTATGTGTATCCTGTCTGCCGTTATATTTACCGTATCTACCGTGTCCTTTACATCGGCTGAGTCAATCGGTGTTATCACCGGGGATGTGGAAACCGAATTCGCAACCTACAAACCGGTGCTGATCGACGTAACCCCTTCCGTGAAACCTTATACCATATCATCCGACCTCAAAGAGGTTGCGAATATCTCTGATTTTGACCTGACTGACGGCGCAAAATCACTTCTCGCATCAAACGGATTTGCCGCCTCTGCAAGCCTCTACCGTCAGATATATGATGTCTATAACGAATGCGAGATGAACGGTATACCGGCGTTTGTCACCACTGACGCCTGCCTGCATACCTATCATATCCTCTACGATTTTATGCTCAGGATACTCGAGATACAATA
>JAFGMP010000131.1 GCA_016927495.1 Candidatus Latescibacterota bacterium
AATGGGTGTGAATTTTGTTGTATTCGCATTGACCCAGGCTGGTGGAATTGCGCAACAGAAGATGGACTTTTTCTCTGCTGTCCAATAGACTTAAAACCTGATAACGAAAAGGTGGTATGAAAAATGCCAATGGCCGTTAAAAGAAAAATAGTATTATTATTAATGCTATCATTGCCAGTTCTTTTGGCAGTGAGTTGCTTCTTGTATCCTCCTGAAATACGGTATAGTTCTTATCTGGTCCCGAATCTTGAAGAAAAAGATCCGTTGAAAATGCCTGATGAGGATACCGGTGGAGTTTCATATGATCTTGGTGGTTCAAGCATTATTGTAGACTATATGTACGAGAAGGAACTGAATGAACTATTTCCGGAGGAATCAACCCATGGGTTGTATTCTACAAATCCATATACCTATGGAAATTGGATCGATCCTGATCTTGGGTATACTACGAACAGATTCACTGTTTTTAATGTTTCGGTCATTAATCGTACATTTGCCAAAATGAGGCTTGATCCGACCGAAGCAATACTCATAACGGATTTGGGTGAAACTTATCACTCTTATACCGTAAGTATTGCAGCCGCAAAATATGGAAATAGTTTTGAAAATTACTACAAATCCATTCTTGGCCAATCCGGTAATGAGTTCTACAGATATGAAATGCGTCTCGGTATGGTCAGAGGTAAAAACTATGGTTTGGATGAAGTGATTTTCCGCGGTGATAGTTATTCGGGACTCATTGCATTTGATCCTTTAAGACCTGAAGTTAAAAGAGTACAGTTGGTATTGAATGATATTGTATATCGTTTTGATGCATTTAACAGGCCTGCTGATGTTGCAAGAGTATCGTTTAATTTTGACCGTGTGATCGATAAAATTGAAGTTACGCCTGAGATGAGGCTGGCGGAACTTGAAAGAGAAAAAGTAAGAATAAGAATGGCCGGCCCGGAACATATGGTCGGTAACAGAGTCAATGATACAGCTCGTAATGCGCGTGCAATTGATAGTGCACTTGAAAGTAATATCAGCCAAATGGAAAAATGTTTCATTGATCGTTACAGACGCGGTGAGGTTGATCCTGGTAACATGATGGTTTCATTTACTGTCGAACCTAATGGAACTGTTTCCTCACAAAATGTTCTTGAAGTAACCGGTATTAATAGTGAGAATTTCATGAATTGCATTCTTGATGTGATAAAAACATTGAAATTCCAGGAAATTGTTGATATGCCGTCTGAAGGCACAAATATTGTTAAGGGGCCTGCTATGTCGGTAAATATTAGCTATCCGATTACTTTTTCTGTATACACTGAGGAATAACGCTCATAGAGTATCAGCGTTAAAAAAGAATAGAATATTTTTAAAAGAGGGTAAATTAAATTACCCTCTTTTTTATATAAAATAAAAAGAAAAAAATTGCCTTGACCATAAATATTAAGTATATTAAAAATCTGTATTGTTATTTATAGTATTTTAGGTGGAAAATTAATGTTTGGTGAATTAACCGATAAATTAGAAGCCGTTTTTAAATCAATTCGCGGGCATGGAAAACTTACTGAGCAAAATATAAAGCATGCCCTTCGTGATATTAGACGTGCACTCCTCGAAGCTGATGTGAATTTCAAGGTTGCTAAACATTTTATTGAAAGTGTTCAAGATAAAGCGCTTGGAACAGAGGTATTTGAAAGCATAACACCGGGACAACTAATCGTAAAAATTGTCCATGACGAACTTATAAAATTGCTTGGTGAGAAGGATGTAAGATTACAGATAAAAGGTTCCCCGGAGATCTTTATGGTATGTGGACTTCAGGGTTCCGGAAAAACCACAACGATAGCAAAATTAGCTCATTATTTCCGTAAAAACGGAAGAAATCCTATGGTATCGAGTGTCGATGTTTACAGGCCTGCGGCAATCGATCAGTTAAGAGTTCTTGCTCGAAACAATAAAATTACATTCTTCGAATGTGATAGTGACGATCCTGTATCTATTGCTGCAAAAGCGATAGAGGCCATAAACACAAATGATGCAGACGTGTTGTTAATTGATACTGCAGGGCGCCTTCACATCGATAATGCCATGATGGAGGAACTATCAAAAGTAAGAAATATTCTTAATCCCCATCATGTATTATTCGTAGCAGATGGAATGACCGGGCAGGACGCTGTAAATGCAGTTGAGGGTTTTATCGATTTTATCGATTTTGACGGTGTTATTCTTACGAAACTTGACAGTGATACTCGTGGCGGCGCGGCACTTTCGATTCGTCATGTGACGGGAAAACCTATTCTATTTGTAGGTACCGGTGAAAGAATAGAAGCACTCGATGTTTTTTATCCTGATCGCTATGCATCGAGGATCCTGGGGATGGGAGATATTGTTTCCCTGGTTGAAAAAGCTCAGGACGTTGTTGACGAAAAGAATGCTTTAAAGCTTCAGAAAAAAATGCTCAAGGATGGAATGACATTTGAAGATTTTCTCGATCAACTTAATCAAATCCGGAATATGGGGCCTCTTGATCAACTGTTGGGCATGATTCCGGGTGTCGGAAAAATGATGAAAGGGATTGATTTAAGCGGTAACGATTTGAAACGGGTAGAAGCCATAATTCTTTCGATGACAAAAGAAGAAAGAAAAACTCCGGGTATAATTAACGGGTCAAGAAGGCGAAGGATTGCGGCAGGTTCGGGAACTTCGATTCAGGATGTTAACAATCTTCTTAAGCAATTTAACATGATGCAAAAAATGATGAAAAAGATGCCTAAAATGGGTGGTCAATTCAAATCATTTCCGGGTATGCGTCTGCCTTTTAAATAACAAAAAAATCAACTTAATAACAGGAGGTAAATAATTTGGCAGTTAAGCTACGTTTAAAGAGAATGGGGTCAAAGAAACGACCCTTTTACAGGCTTGTTGCCGCAGATTCAAGATTTCAACGTGACGGACGTTTTATTGAGACATTGGGACAATACGATCCAAGAGCAAAAATGTTCAAGCTTAATGTTGAGAAAGAAAAAATTGCAGAATGGCTTGGAAATGGCGCTCAAATGTCGGAGACCGCTGAAAGTCTTTTAAGACGGGAGGGCATTGTTCAGGAGTACAATCTGTCAAAAATGAAACTTAAAACTTCATCGGAAACTGAGAAAAATACACAAGAAGAAAACGCTGAAGATGGAGAAGTCAACGCCGAATCGAATGAATAACCGATTGACGGAACATTATGATAATCTTGTTGCGATAGGATATATTTTAAAAGCAAAAGGATTGCATGGTGAGATTAAATTAAAATCTCTGTCCAACATCGCAGGACGTTTTGATTTACTTGAAGAAGTATATATTGAGCTAAAAGACAGTTCGGTTATAAAACACACTGTTGAATATGCAAAGTTGTTTGGCGAATATGTTATCGTAAAACTTGAAGACATTAATGACCGGGCATATGCTGAATCTTTACGTGGCGCTTATGTACTTGTGGACGATAAAAACCTTGCAACGTTACCTTCCGAAAGTTACTATATTTTCGATCTGATTGACATGGAAGTCTTCGATTCGGATAATTTATGTATCGGGAAGGTTTTATGTGTCGAACAATATCCTGCTAATGATGTGATCGTTATCAGGACGGAAAATAATGATATTATGGTTCCGGCTATAAAAGAATATATTTTAGATATTGATACAAAAAACAAACGAATTATGGTTAATATACCCGAAGGATTGCCGGAATATCCTAATGGATGAAAAAAAAATGGGTGGAATGTCGGTTTCTGTGTTGACTATCTTCCCGGATATGATCAAATCATTTATCAAGTTTGGCATTGTAAAAAGAGCTATTGAAAAGAAACTTTTTTCGGTAGAGATTATCAATATCAGGGATTCGGCTACCGACCGTCACCGCACTGTCGATGACACTCCATATGGTGGAGGATCGGGGATGATTATAAAACCTGATATTCTTGCCGCAAGTTTGAAATCGGCAAAACCATTTAGGGAGGGCAGGATACCACGCGTATTCTTTCTGACCCCCCAGGGTAGAAGATTAGACCAGTCTTATGCAAATGAAATAAGTTTATTGGATGAGTATGTGCTGGTGTGCGGGCGATACAGGGCTGTAGATGAGAGATTCAGAGAATTATATGTAACCGATGAATTAAGCATAGGTGATTATGTGATTTCAGGTGGAGAAGCCGCGGCAATGGTTGTCATCGATGCTGTAACTCGCCTGCTTCCCGGTGTTTTGAATGATTTCGAAAGCGGTATAGATGATTCTTTTCAGAATGGAATGCTTGATTGCCCTTGGTATACAAGGCCGGAAACATTTGAAGGTCGGCGGGTTCCCGATGTGCTGGTAAGCGGCAACCATAGTGAAATACAAAAATGGCGTTCAATTAAGTCTCTACAGCGTACGAAAGAGAAAAGGCCTGATCTGTTAAATCAAAAATAAAATTTTTAATAAAATACATATAAGTGAGGAGTACGATGAAACTGATTGATGAAGGTGTAAAGAGCCAGTTAAGGACCGATCTGCCTGAGTTTGGAACCGGTGACAATATCGATGTAAGCGTACGTGTTGTCGAGGGTGATAAAGAAAGGGTGCAGGTATTTTCAGGAACTGTAATCCAGCGCCGTGGCAGTGGCGCTTCGGAGACATTTACGGTTCGTAAAATTTCTGCGGGCATTGGTGTCGAAAGGATTTTTCCGATAAATTCACCTATGATAGCGGCAATTAAGAAAAATCATACATCAAAGATACGCCGTTCGAAACTGTTTTATTTGAGAAAATTGCGTGGTAAAGCTGCACGTCTGAAAAGAGACTATAGCTGAGTTAAAAAAACTTGGGAAAATGCTTGACTGTACTTACCATGTTCAGTATTATATTGCACCTTCTTTTTTTATTTGATGAAATATCCTGAGAAATATAAACAGGAGTTTTTATGGCGGGTACTTTTTCGGGTGGTGTGCACCCTGATGATGCCAAATTATTAAGTAATAATAAAAAGCTGATTACACCTGCGATACCATCCATCGTAATTTTACCGGTGCGACAGCATATAGGTGCACCATCGAAGATAGTTGTGGAAAAAGGTCAGCAAGTTAAAAAAGGCCAGATGGTCGCTGAGGCAGGAGGATTTGTTTCAGTTCCCCAGCATGCCAGCATTTCCGGTGTGGTTAAAGCGGTTGAGCCGAGGCTTTCCCCTATGGGGATAAAAGTTCAGAGCGTTGTCATTGAGAGCGATGGCAAAGATGAATGGGCCGAGGGATGCAATACCGAACGTACTGTTTCTTCGATGAGTTCCGATGATATGCGTGAAGCTGTTAAAACCGCCGGTATAGTTGGGCTTGGTGGTGCAGCGTTCCCTACACATGTTAAATTATCGCCTCCCAAAGATAAATCCATCGATACAGTAATCCTCAATGGTGTCGAATGTGAGCCGTATGCTACTTGCGACCACCGAATTATGCTGGAATATCCCGAAAAAATTGTAAAAGGCCTTGACATTCTGAAAAAAATTCTTGGTTGTTCCAATGCCTATATCGGAATAGAACAGAATAAACCGGATGCAATCAAAGTAATGCGTAACGCTGTTAAAGACTACAAAGGTGTAAAGGTTGTCAGCCTGAAAGTGAAATATCCCCAGGGAGGAGAAAAGCAGCTTATTTACGCGGTGACAAAAAGGAAAGTGCCTGCAGGCGGACTGCCTATGGATGTTGGCTGTGTTGTACAGAATGTCGGTACGGCTATGGCTGTTTATGAAGCTGTTGCTCTAGGTATTCCATTAATACAACGCGCAGTGACTGTAACGGGGCATGGAGTAAAAGAGCCGGTAAATGTTATTGCCCGGTTGGGAACGACTTTTGATCAACTCATAGAAAATGCCGGTGGGTATACCGAAAACGTATCCAAGCTTATCATGGGTGGCCCGATGATGGGAATTTCTCAATTTACTGATGAGGTTCCGGTTGTCAAAGGTACTTCCTGTATTCTGGCGATGGAAGAACAAGAAACCGTTTTCAGCGCAGAACTACCTTGCATTTCATGCGGAATGTGTGTGGATGTTTGTCCTATGCACCTTTTGCCAACGACGATAGCTTCGATGGTTGAACATGAGCGGTGGGATGACGCCAAAAGTTATCATATCCTTGACTGTATCGAATGCGGCTGTTGTACATATATTTGTCCGACAAACCGCAGGCTTGTGGAAAATTTAAAATTTGGGAAAGCAAAGATTGCGGAAATAAGGGCAAAAGAGCAGGCCCAAAAAAAGGCTGCCGAAGAGAAAAAATGAGAAATTGAGTTTTCCTTTGTCGATGTAATACATAAAATGAAACGAAAACTATTTTTTAATTGAATTGACTATGGTTTAATTAATACATAATTCTATTTTACGGATTTTCAGAATTATTTCTTGCGGAGTTCCGGATATATGGCACGATTATTCAAAGTAAGCGCAACACCTCATCTTCGTGACGCGACAAATATCCCGACGATAATGTATTCAGTGGTTGTCGCGCTTATTCCTGCTCTTATCGGTGCAATATATTTCTTTGGTCTGCCAGCGCTATGGATTACGCTTCTTACAGTCTTTAGTTGTGTAATTGCCGAAGGGATCATCGAAAAGATGTCCGGTAAGCCTCTGACAATTTGGGACGGCAGCGCAATTGTGACCGGAATTCTGCTTGCGTTTAATCTCTCTCCGGGTGTTTCATGGTGGATACCGGTTGTTGGAGGTATTTTTGCAATTGTTGTCGGAAAAATGACATTTGGCGGCCTTGGGTATAATCCACTGAATCCTGCACTGCTTGGCAGGGTATTTTTACAGCAAAGCTGGCCGGTTGAAATGAACGCATCGTGGACATTACCGAGAGGTATTCCGGCAATAGATGCGGAAACCATTGCAACGCCGCTCACCATTTTGAAAGAGAACATTGCTGTCCTGAAGAGCAGC
This sequence comes from Candidatus Latescibacterota bacterium, assembly GCA_016927495.1. Classification (GTDB taxonomy): domain Bacteria; phylum Latescibacterota; class Latescibacteria; order Latescibacterales; family Latescibacteraceae; genus JAFGMP01. Next base: position 6,948 of record JAFGMP010000131.1, read on the forward strand.
AATGCGCTATCCGATAACATTGATGCGGTCATCAATGCCAGCGGACGACTGGGTGATCTCCAGGTTTCGTACATGGATATGTTTGTGGGGCGAATCCCCGGATGTCTTGGTGAAACATCGGTTATGCTCTTACTTATAGGCGCTGCATTTCTGCTGTATAAACGTTATATTGGCTGGAGAATCCCGTTCTCTTTTGTCGGAACTGTCGGTCTGTTGACGTGGATATTCGGTGGTTACGAGGGCTTTTTTACAGGCCCATGGCTTTTCCATATACTATCGGGCGGGCTTATTATAGGTGCATTTTTTATGGCTACCGACATGGTGACAAGCCCTATTACTAAAAATGGCAGATTCGTATTTGGAATAGGCTGCGGTTTGTTAACAACTATAATCAGGCTTATCGGCGGTTATCCCGAAGGTGTCAGCTATGCTATTCTCCTTATGAACCTTACGGTTCCGCTTATCAACCGTTATACACAGCCAAAAGTATTTGGTGAGGTAAAAAATCGTGTGTGATATCCTGAAAACAGGTGTCATTTTAATGATTTATGCACTTATTGCTGGTGGTTCTCTGGCTTTTGTAAGCATTAAAACAACGCCGCAGATTATTGAAAACAGAATTAAATCCGAAACCGAGTCACGTGCTCAGGTTCTTCCCGGTATGGACGGTGGATATGAGCAGAAAACCGGTGAAAACGGTTTTCCTTACTGGATAGGCTATCTTGACACTGAACGTAAAGAAATCGGCGGTTTCATATATATTGCACAAGGAAAGGGTTATTCTTCAACGATCAAATCAATGGTCGGTGTGAGTAAAGATGGAGCAATTTGTGGTGTACATATACTGTCACAGCAGGAAACACCGGGTTTGGGTTCCAGGATTGAAGAAATTCTCTACGGAGAAAACGATCCATGGTTTACCCGCCAGTTTAAAGGGAAAACCATGCATGACATCTTGAAAGTTGTTAAAGACGGCGGAGATATCGATTCCATAACCGGAGCCACAGTATCATCCCGTGCGGTAATAAATTCGATCAACAGCGGGCTTAAGCAGTTATCGGAAATAGTCGGAGAAGAATTGTGAGTATAATCAGAGAATTTACAAAGGGCTTTTATAAAGAAAATCCTGTTTTCAGGCTTGCGCTTGGATTGTGTCCCACACTTGCCGTTACATCGTCGATTGAGAACGGCATCGGTATGGGTGTTGCTGTTATTTCGGTTCTGACCTGTTCGAATTTTGTTATTTCTTTGGTTCGTAAAGTGGTTCCTAAAAAGATCAGAATTCCCATATTTATCGTTATTATAGCAACGTTTGTCACTATTGTTGAAATGCTGATGCAGGCATACAAACCGGAGTTATATAAATCCCTGGGACTGTTTGTCCCGTTGATTGTGGTCAACTGTATTATTCTCGGTCGTGCTGAAGCGTATGCCTCAAGAAATAATGTGATATATTCCATTATCGACGGCTTAGGCATGGGAATCGGCTTCACACTCAGTCTTGTCATTATTTCATCGATAAGGGAATTTTTTGGCAACGGCACGTTATATGGATACCCGGTACTGCCAACTTCTTACAAGCCTGTTCTCATTCTTGTGATGGCGCCCGGAGCATTTCTGACGCTCGGATATGTACTATGTTTTTTCAACTGGCTCGACATGCGGTTTAAAAATAGGAATTAGGAGAATACGGTGGATTTAGGACATTTCTTCGTTATAATTATAGGCGCAATTTTTATCAACAACTTTGTGCTTACCAAATTCCTCGGAATTTGTCCGTATATCGGTGTTTCCAGGAAACTCGATTCGGCGATAGGCATGGGTTTCGCCGTAACATTTGTCATGTCGGTTGCTTCAGCGGCAACATGGGTGTTGTATACGTTTTTACTTAATCCAAAGACTAACATTTTTCACGGTACTGATCTCACGTATCTCAGAACTATTGCTTTTATCATAATTATTGCGTCGTTAGTTCAGTTTGTTGAAATGGTTATCCAGAAAACATCGCCGGTTCTCTACAATGCACTCGGGATTTACCTGCCGCTTATTACTACGAATTGTGCTGTTTTAGGCGTTGCGGTGTTAAACATTGACGAATCATTTTCCTTTCTTGAAAGTCTGGTACATGGTTTTTCTGCAGGTATTGGTTTTACTTTGGCCCTTGTTCTTATGGCCGGACTGCGTGAAAAGCTCGATATGGCTGATATCCCCAAACCACTCAGGGGTATTCCGATAGCTTTTATTCTGGCCAGTTTAATGTCTCTTGCATTTTTTGGATTCAGTGGATTGTCATTAAATTAGGAGTAATATAAAATATGTCTCCGGTTTTTCTTTATACGCTTGTGACTCTTGGTGGGATTGGTGTCATACTCGGCGCATCGCTTGCTTTTGCTTCGAAACAGTTTGCTGTTGAAGTTGACCCGAGAGTTGAGCAAATTCTGGAAATTCTCCCCGGTGCAAACTGCGGTGGTTGTGGTTATGCAGGTTGTTCGGCATATGCCGATGCTATTGTTCGTGAGGGTGTGAATACAACGCTATGTGCTCCGGGCGGCCCTGATGTAGTCCATAAAATTGCTGAGCTTCTTGGCCTTGAAAAAACTGTTTCTACACGTAAAGTTGCTTACCTGCACTGCGCTGGTGCACATGATAAGGCCAAAGACAAATATATTTATGATGGTATTAAAGACTGCCGTAAAGCTGTTGCATTTGCCGGCGGTCCGAAAGCATGTGAATACGGATGTATCGGATATGGCTCCTGCGTGGCCGTATGCAAGTTTGATGCGCTGCATATGGGTGAAGACGGCCTTCCGGTTGTGGACAGAATCAAATGTACGGGATGCGGTGCCTGTGTTCGGGAATGTCCCAAAAATCTGTTTACGCTTGAACCGGATTCTACGATCATTTATCTTGCCTGCTCCTCCCATGATAAGGGTAAAGCGGTTAAGGATGTGTGTTCGGTCGGATGCATCGGCTGCGGTATCTGTGTAAAAGTAACCGAGGGTGATGTTATTGAAATGAAGGACAATCTGCCGTCGGTCAAGTATGAAGAATCACCCAATCTTATTCTTGCGCAGTATAAATGTCCTACGAAATCTTACAAAGATCTTGCCGCCAAACGTCCTCACATGAACATAGATACGAAATGTAAAGGACATGGCGAATGTGTAAAAGTCTGTCCGGTTAAAGACTGTATCACAGGCGAGGAAGGTAAACCGCACTTAATCAATGGAAAATTGTGTATAGGATGTGGTTTGTGTCTCGGAGTATGCCCGGAAAAAGCAATACACGTCGTCGGCGCTATGGGCTATGTCGGCATGGATATGTCCTCTTAAGCCATAAAAAATAAGAAATTGCCTGTAGTATATCGATAGATTCTATACTACAGATTTATTTTTAATTGAATCGATTTGTTTCTCACTTTTTTTGCAGCAATGCTGCTTTGTGATAGAAAATGATGGATGACTTGAATCCATATACCGAAGAATATACCGGTTATGGTGATGCATATACCGGAGCTCCGATTAAATCAAATAGCGGTTCTGCTTCCGAAGTTAGCCAGGACATATATGAACAGCCCGGGATTGCTGAAATACATGATTCTCTGCGTTATTTTGAAATAAATCTTTTGGATTCTTCTCAGCCTTCCTCAGATAAATCCTATGGTAAACGCAACGTCGCTCCTCTGACCGCTGTATTGACTGAAGCGGGAAGAATATCGATTCATCCGCTTGGGATTATCGAAAAACCGCCTGGAGTATCCGAAAAAGTCTGGCATTCACTCGATAGTGACAACCTTCTGATTACAGCTCATGAAATTGATAGTCATGTTTTGGATAGTGTATTACAGGAAGAAACTCTTTCTGGCGCTTCTGAAAGGGAACATGCCGGAACCACGGTGTCTGCTGCATCAGGAGGATCGGGAGGCGATAGTACTTCGGGTGGAGAAGATGAACTGGATTCTACCGAGATGCCTTTTCTCGATCATCTTGAGGAATTCCGCTGGGCACTGCTTAAGTCTATTTTCGCTGTTGTTATTGGCATGATCCTTTCATGGTTCGCATCCGAATATTTTATCGGCACTATCACCCGCCTCGCAAAAGAAGCGGAATTGACTCTTGTTTATAATAAAATCATGGAATCGATCATGATCCGGCTGCAGACAGCGCTCTTTATGGGTCTTTTTGTCTCGCTGCCGTTTGTTTTTTATTTTCTCTGGTCTTTTATTTCGCCGGGATTATATAAGAAAGAAAAAAAATGGGTTCTGCCTGTTGTTATCGGTGGAACTGTATGTTTTTTCATTGGAGCATCCATCGCATATTTTGTCATAATTCCATTTATGTTGACATTCCTTAAACAGTTTATGGTCAGCGATGTCCAGGATATGTTGAGTATTGGAGATTTTATCGGAAAAATGTTAAAATTCACCATACTTTTTGGAATTATTTTTGAGCTTCCCATGGTTTCTGCTGTTTTGGCGAAGATTGGTGTGTTGAAATATACCTGGATGTCCAAATACCGTAAATATGCGATAGTCGTAATTTTTATTATAGGAGCCGTTTTGACGCCTCCCGATCCTTTAAGTCAGATTTTAATGGCGGTTCCTTTATGGTTTTTATATGAAATAAGCATTCTTGTGGCGCGAATAATGGGCAGAAAAACGCTTATTTGATTAAAAATTTCACGAAGTAGCGATTCTAAATTTCGAACCCCTGCATTTCAGGTTTGTAATGTATATATTTTAATTCAGTTACTTAATAAAAACGACTATGGGTAATGCGCTGTAATCTGAGAATATCTGTTAAATCGAAACACTCTGCAGTAGACGTCACTCGTTCATTGTCCTTGACATAAAAGCCGATTATCTCTATATTACTTAACTTATTCTAAATCTAAAACTGATCAATTTTCAATAATGAAATTTACCCGGTTATATATTATCCGGGAAATGAATATTCAATTCTTTTTATGACAAAAATGGCTGTTAATCTCGATACATACCTGGCTCCCGATGTTATACAGGAAATTTACACTGACATAAAAACCGGATTGTTGTCTTCCGACCCCGGTATTAACAATATACTGGAAAGGATTTTAGCAACCCGCGGTAAGGCAGTGAGGCCCATTTTTATGGGTCTTATAGCCAGAATGGCAGGTGGAAACTGGGAATCCGTACATAATGCTGCAATGCTTATAGAGGCAGTTCATATAGCTTCCTTGCTGCATGATGATGTTATCGACGGCTCGGATTTAAGACGCGGCGAGGAAACCATTAATTCAAGGTATTCCAATAAGATCTCCGTGCTGGCCGGCGATTACATGTTCATAAAGACCATGATCCTTTCGCATGAGATCGAGGATGCCAGGGTGAGCACGATAATTTTTAATGCGGTTGAGAGAATGATACGGGGAGAGATTCGCGATTCGCTTCAAACCGGTCTGCTCGATGAACAAACATATATTTCAATAGCAGCGGATAAAACAGCGGCGTTGTTTGCCGCTGCAGGTGAGCTTGGCGCAATGCTGTCCGATGTATCGGAAAAAGAAAGGTTGTGGGGACGTGATCTGGGTGAAAACATCGGTATTGCTTTTCAAATTGTCGATGATACCCTTGATTACTGTGGTGATCCGGAGATTATGGGAAAGCCGGAATTATCGGATCTCACAGCCGGAAGGATGACACTTCCTCTCATTTATTCTCTCCGTAAATTCGATGAAGACGAAATCGAAAAAATGCTATCCGGAGGAGTAAGTTCGATAAAGAAGCTTTCCGCTCTCGTCCGTAATAACGGTGGTATAGAGTTTGCATTGAAACAGGCGCGAAACTATTTGCAGAAAGCCCGGAAAATAGCAAAACAATTCGATAACAGAGACGGGCAGGATGCCTTCAATGAGTTTATCGAAATACTTGTTGAAAGGCATGTGTAAAGCGGTAGAAATAATGAGTGATAAACGATTCGGTTTTTTTAAATATATTCGCGGGAAATACAGTGCTGTTTGGGGAATACCTTTAATTTTGCTTGCGGTATGGTTGTTTACGGGGGGATGGTTTTTTAATAACCCGAAACTCATTTCCGCGACAAAATTTCTCATGGATACCAGTGTTACCGTAAAAATATTCGTGAAAAATGACAGTCAGGGGGAAGTTATATTAAAAAAAGCCTTTGATGAGGCTGCCCGTATCGAACGTATCATGGAGCCTCTCAAAGGTGGTGGAGAATTGCAGAGAATCAATGCCTCTCCTGCGAACTCACGGCGTACGGTTAGTCCCGAACTCAGGCAGGTGTTGGAACGATCGCAGTATTTTTATAATCTGACCGACGGTGCGTTTGATCCTACGATAGCCCCGGTTAAATGGTTATGGGACTTTGAAAGTGATCGAAAAGTACCCGATAAGCGGGAAATTTCGGAAAAGCTTAAATCCGTGCATTTTTCCAGTGTGAAAATAGATGATGGAAGTATCATTTTTACCGATCCTGAAGTGAAACTGGATCTCGGTGGTGTTGCCAAAGGTTTTATCATAGACAGGATGGTTGCCGTTTTAAAAGATAACGGTATTAAAGCCGGCCTGGTGAATGCAGGCGGTGATATCTATTCGTTTGGCAAAAAACCCGGTGATAACGACTGGGTAATAGGAATCAGCCATCCAAGACTGAGTCAGACCATCAGGCCTCATAAGACGATTCAATTTGCCGCAGTGGCAACTTCCGGTGATTATCAGCGATTTTTTATTGTGGATGGTGTTCGTTATCATCATATACTTGACCCGTCGACCGGTTGTCCGGCCTGGGATTGTATTTCGGTTACCGTGTGGACTGATACTGCCATGGATGCCGATATTTTAGCTACGTCGTTATTTGTGATGGGGCCCAAGCGGGGACTTGCATTGGCTGAAAGCCTTGAACATGTAGAAACACTGATATTTTATGAGAATGAAGGTTCTGTCGAAGCTGTTATGACATCCGGAATAAGAGGTAAGGTGCAATTGTGAGACTCACGAAACACCTTGAGCTGTTTTTTAAACATAAAATATCAAAACTTATCGGATTATGCTTAAATACGACGGCAATTAAACCTGAGGATATCGAAAAGGAAACAATTACCCAAATACTTCTTATCAGGCAGGATTCGAGGCTTGGAAATTTATTGCTTATGACACCCTTGATCAGCAGCTTACATGATTCATTTCCTGATGCAAAAATTGATTTATTGATTTCCGAGGGATTTGAGGATGTTTTGAGAAATAATTCTTGTATCAACCGGTTAATTGTATTTGAGAAACAAAAAGCCCGTTTGAAACCGTGGTCATATGTCAGCCTTCTCAGAAGTCTTCAACAGACACGATATGATTGTGCTGTGGATGTTTACGATGGACACCATTTCTCATTGAATAATGTTCTATTAACCGGATTCAGTGGCGCCCGGTATAAAATAGGATATGATAGAAAAAATGCACGATCTTTTTTCAATGTGCTGGTTCCAGTTCTACCGGAAGACACACATATGGCAGATGCATTATTGGGTTTGGGACAATATCTATCCTCAGAATTACGTGATTATCCGATGCATTATGATGTATTGGAAGAAGACCGCATGTTTGCGAATAACTGGCTCAGAGATAAGGGTATAGCCGGGCTTGACTCTTTTTTCATTATTCATCCGGGTGGTAAAGGATCAAAAAAATGGGGGTTGGAAAACTTTTCGGAACTTATCGATATCCTCACGGATGAACTTGGGGTTCGCATAGTAGTAATCGGTGGAAGTTCTGAAAAAGAAACCATCGAAACAATCAGGGAAAATTCAAAATCGGAATTTGACATTCTTCAAAATATCACTATCGGGCAAATGGCTGCCGTAATAGAGCGCTGCGATCTTTTCATCAGCGGAGATACCGGTCCTATGCATCTTTCAGTATCTCTCGACCGGCCGACAGTGGCAATATTTATTAAAAGCGATTTCAGGGTTTACGGACCAAGGGGCCCCAAAAGCAGAATTGTATTGAACCGGCAGGGAATGCCTGCCACCGATGATGTAATGAATGCGGTGAACGATCTGTTTAACAACCCTGTAGATCTTTGTTGAATATATGATGGCTTATTTTTGTTATGTCTACAATGGGGGGATAAGTTGTGAGACATCTAAGCGTAAATGTTGATTATGTTGCGGTGATACGTGAGTCGAGAAAAACGGTAGAACCTGATCCTGTTTTTGCTGCCGGAATAGTTGAAATGGCTGGCGCTCATGGAATAACTGCTCATCTCAGGGAAGACCGGCGTCACATTGTAGACCGTGATGTCCGAATGCTTCGGGAAGTGGTTAAACTGCCATTTAACCTGGAAATGGCGGCAACTGATGAAATGATGTCGATTGCATCGGAAGTTGTTCCTGATCAGGTAACCTTCGTACCCGAAAAGCGTGAAGAAATAACCACGGAAGGCGGATTGGACGTGGTGCGTAATCGTGGTAAACTCGAACGTATGGTACATCACTTAAAGAGCCGCGGAATTGTTACCAGCATGTTTATTGATCCTGACCTGGAACAAATAGAGATGTCAAAACTAATCGGTTCGGATTGTGTGGAATTGCACACGGGTGAATATGCGAATGCAAAAACGCAGGAAGAAGCGAAAAAACATATGGAATCTCTGAAAAAAGGTGCGGTTTTCGGGTTGGAAATGGGTCTTGAGATTCATGCGGGGCACGGTCTCACTTATAAAAATATTTCCGGGATAACACCTGTAGAAGAAATTTCAGGATATTATATCGGTCATTCTATTATGGCGCGGTCTGTGTATGTGGGGCTTGACAACGCTGTTCGGGATATGCTGGCGCTGCTTGCCGGACAGGTTCGCTAATTTACGATAATACTATGTATTGGTATTTTTCTGATTTTCTTTAAAATATTAATGCTTTTGATATGTATGTAATGAATTATATTTGGAATTGTTAACATGGAGTGTTAATTTTAACTTTTTGAATTACATAATAAATTTCCGGTTTTTCCGGGTTAGGAGAGAGGATTCATTGAATATGGTTCAAAAAAGCGTGAAACTGAGATCAAGCAGCAAGGAAACTTTTGCAACGACCTGGAGGGTGGTATTTATCGTTGCCCTTGTCCTGTTTTCATTATGGGAACTTATTCCGACTTACCGGTACTATACAAAAACGAATGAGCAGCTTTCAGAGATGGATCCCAGCGATCTTTCAAAACTGAAAAGTAAAGCGCTCAATCTTGGGCTTGATCTGCAGGGCGGTATACACCTTGTTATGCAGGTTGATACATCCAAGCTTGAAGATGATGAAGCAAAAAAGGATGCGGTCGACAAGGCCATGACTGTGATTGCCAATCGTGTTGATCAATTTGGTCTGACTGAACCGATTGTACAAAAACAGGGTGACAATCGTGTTATTATCGAGCTTCCCGGAATGCGTGATGTCGACCGTGCAAAAAATCTTATAGGTCAGACTGCTCAGCTCGAATTCAAACTTCTGAAAAACGATGATGAAATAAAATTTGTTATCGAAAAAATGGATATGTATTTATCCGGGACAGCAGATTCCACGGCAGTGGCTGATTCCTCTGTTGTCGCCGATACAACTGCGGCGGCTCTTTTTGAAGAGGATATGAAGCTTGACACTTCGAAAAGAAAATTTTACGGTGACATGTTTAAATTCTACGAAACAGGTGGATCTCCCCGCACAAATATAGTTGTTGAAAAAGAAGATATTCCACGGGTTAATGCTTACCTGAATAATCCTGAAATAAAAAGGATACTTGAAAACCGCGGTGTAATGCTGCTCTGGGGGCCTGAAAGCAAACGTGAAGACGAGAGCCGTGAAATTTATCTTGTCGACGCTAAAAATGAAATGACCGGCGAATACATTTCCGATGCCCGTGTTGCTATGGGATCGGGCATGGATGCCGGTAAACCTGAAGTACAGATGGACACATCCCGTGAGGGTACAGGAGAATGGGCTCGTATAACCGGGGCAAATGTAGGAAATCGGATCGCCATTGTCCTTGACAACACAGTATACTCAGCGGGAGTTATCAGAGAAAAAATTTATGGTGGTAACACACGCATATCGGGTGGTTTCACCAATGAAAAGGCCAAAGATCTGGCTATAGTTCTTCGTGCAGGTGCCCTGCCTGCTTCTGTGGATATTATAGAGGACAGGACAGTTGGTCCATCGCTTGGCGCCGATTCAATCCGTAAGAGTAAAGCAGCGCTTTTAATTGGCTTAATACTCGTTATTCTGTTTATGATTGCATATTATTTCGGAGCCGGAGTAATTGCTGTAATCGCTTTATTCATGAACATGTTGTTTATACTTGCCTATCTGGCATATTTCAGGGCCACACTTACTCTGCCCGGTATGGCGGGTATAATTCTGACAATAGGTATGGCAGTTGATGCAAATGTTCTGGTTTTCGAGAGAATTCGTGAAGAACTCCGTCTCGGTAACACAACCCGTGTCGCAGTCAACAACGGTTATCTGAGAGCGCGATGGACCATTCTGGACTCGAATATTACTACATTTCTTACGGCTATAATTCTTTATAACTTCGGAACAGGTCCGATCAGGGGATTTGCGCTGACTCTTATGGTCGGTATTGTTGCAAGTGTTTTTACTGCTCTCTTCGTGACCAGGGTGATGTTCAATATTCTGACACATAGAATTGCTCTTTCGAAAACGACGCTTGGTGTGCTGTCGCCATTTACGGATTCAAAATTCCAATTTATTACTTTCCGCAGAAAAGCGTTTGTAATGTCCGGTATAGTTATTCTTGCGGGACTGATTTCACTGGCTGTTCATGGCGGGCCGAAATACTCGATCGATTTCCTCGGAGGTTCGCTGTTTGAACTGCATTTTGATAAACCGGTTACCGTAGGAGAGATTCGTGATTCTTTAAGAGAGGTTGATGTTAAAGGAACTGATCTTTCGACAAGTGAAATTAAATTTATCGGCACTGAAAACAAAGATGTTCTGATTCGTATCGTTCAGGTAGGAGATATGAGTGAAACATCAGAAAAAGTTAAAGATGCGCTGCGTACAAGTTTTTCCGACAGATTGCCGGAAAATATGGATGAATGGCTTCTGAGAGAAGAACAGGTTGGGCCGAGTATCGGAACCGAGTTAAAAGGTAAGGCACTCTGGGCGATAATTTTCTCGCTGATTGTTCTCGTGGTTTATATTACGATCAGGTTCGAGTTCAAATATTCCGTCGGTGCAATCGTCGCTCTTATCCATGATGTGCTGATAACAATTGGTTTGTTCTCTTTGCTGAACAAGGAGATTTCTCTTTCGATAATTGCGGCGCTTTTAACCATTGTGGGGTATTCGCTGAACGATACCATTGTAGTATTCGACCGTATCAGAGAGAAATTGCGCAAAGGTATAAAAGGCAATTATCTCGATACCCTCAATACATCGGTAAACGAAACCCTCAGCAGAACCGTTATCACCTCATTGACCACATTACTTACAGTCCTGTCGCTGTATCTGTTCGGTGGCTCGGTGATTCATGACTTTTCTTTTGCCATGCTTATCGGCATTATTGTTGGTACATATTCATCGATATTTGTGGCAACACCACTACTTGTTGAATGGTATCTTAGTTTCGAGAAAAGGAAAAAAGTGAAGTAACAGTAGATTTTCTGTACTGTTATATATCCAAAAAGACTTACGGGGACAGCATATTGATTGTCCCCGTTTTTTTTATTATGGGAATTCCGATAAAAAGACCGCCCGTTTTCATTTTGGACAATTTATCATCAAAACGAGACAAGATGTCATATCGAATAAGACCATAAAAAAATGATACGACGGATTGTATCATATAACTTGTTGTGTCGTAATATATTAAAAGATAAGTGTTTTGGGGCGATCTGAAAAATATTTTTGGCATTATATTTGCGATATTACAATTCAGTGAGCGAATAGTGCTTATGCCATTCTTTCCTTCCTCTATCCCCCCGAGACGCCCTTTTTTCAGGGCGTCTTTTTTTATCCATGGTTATGTGTTGTGTGTCACATATTTTTTTTGATGTTTTTGGTATATATTATCAGGCACGGGGCAACCATATAGTATGGATGTAGCAGTAACTCAGTTAGTATTGAACGTTTAGCTGTTTATTATACATCCTCCGTTTTTTCCATACTATAAGTTGCCCCGTATATAATTCGCTTAAGGTACAATTATTATAAAGCTAAATATACTTCCATGATGTTCCTCCGGTATGGTCCTCAAGAACAATACCAATTTCCTGTAAACGATTTCTGACCAAATCAGCCAATCCCCAGTTTTTTTCAGCACGGGCATTTTGGCGTATCTCGATAATAATATTCATTAAATCATTTGACAGATCGTCGGTTTTTTTCTGCGTATCGAATGTGAGTCCGAATACCTTGGTACCCAGCGTATCGAATATTTGTTTTGCGGCATTTATGTAAGAAAATGCGTTTTTATCATGCTCATCCAGTGAATTTATGCCTTTTGCAATGTCGAAAAAATGTCCCATAGCACGGGCGGTATTAAAATCGTCATCCATCGCATCTTCAATGCCTTTCTTGTACGCTTCTATTTGATTATCGGAATTCTCATCATGGGTAAATTCCGCATCGGCGGCATTGAGGACATATTCGATTTTATGATATGCATTTCGCAGTCTGTCGAGCGCGGCTTTCGCTTCTTTGATACGTTCTTCAGAGAAATCGATGGGCGATCGATAGTGTTTTAACAGGAAAAAAATTCGTATGACTATGGGATCGTATTTTGTCAGAATATCTTTAACCGTGAGGAAATTACCGAGCGATTTCGACATCTTTTCGCCCTCGATATCCAGGAATCCGTTGTGAAGCCAGTATTTGGAAAACGGCACCCCGTTAGCGGCCTCTGACTGTGCAATTTCATTTTCATGATGCGGGAAAATGAGATCCTGGCCGCCTGCATGAATATCGAGTGTTTTGTTTCCGTGTTTCATCGACATAACCGAGCATTCGATATGCCAGCCAGGCCTTCCGGGGCCCCATGGACTGTCCCATGAAGGTTCTCCGGGTTTTGCAGACTTCCAGAGGGCAAAATCCAGTGGATTGTTTTTACGTTCGTCAACATTAATCCGGGCGCCCGACTGCATTTGTTCAATATCACGTCCCGAAAGCTTGCCATACCCTGGGAATGAGGAGATGTCGAAATAGACATTGCCGTCGACTTCATAAGCATGGCTTTTATCGATAAGCTTTTTCACGAGTTCGAGCATACCGTCTATATTATCAGTTGCACGGGGATGAACTGTTGCCGGCATAACACCGAGTTTTTTTGCGCCATCGAAAAACGCATCGGTAAATTTACGTGCAATAACCTTAAAATTAACACCTTCTTTTTCCGCACGGTTGATGATTTTATCATCAATATCCGTAATGTTGACGATATAGTTTACATCATAACCGCGGTATTCGAGATATCTTCTGAAGACATCAAACATAATCAATGGCCGGGCGTTTCCGATATGGAAATAATCATAAACCGTCGGGCCACACACATAAAAATTAACATGATTATCCTTTATTGGCACAAACTCTTCTTTTTTTCTGTTGAGGGTATTATATACTTTTAGCGCCATATGAAGCGGTTCCTTTCCTGTTATATGCGTTTTGAGCAATTTTGGTTACAAGTCCGGTGAAATCGATACCCGCTTTTGCTGCAGATTTCGGTACAAGGCTGGTTCCGGTCATTCCGGGTAAGGTGTTTGCTTCAAAACAGAGCGGACAGTTCTGCTCATCCAGACGGAAGTCAATCCTGGCTATGTCACGTAATCCAAGCAGTTTGAAAACATCCTGTGCATATTGTGTGACAATTTGTGCTATTTTTCCGGGTACATCAGCCGGAATTACATATGAACACATCCCCGATGTATATTTACATTCATAATCATAAATTTCATGCGATGGCCTGATTTCGATAATGGGAAGGGCATGTTCATCGAGAATAGGAACGGAAAGTTCCTTTCCGGTAATGTACGATTCGACCATTATCTGACTGGAAAACAACATAGCTTTCGTTACAGCCCGTTTTAACTTCGAAGGATCACGGACAACACTGAGTCCAAGAGTGGAACCCTGATCGGCAGGTTTAACGACGCAAGGATAACCGATAGTATCTTTTACCTCTGCTGGTTCGATATTTTCCGGATTTATTAATAACCATGGCGCAGTCGGTATGTCATGGTATCTGAAGAGGGCTTTGGATATGTTCTTGTCCATGGCAACAGCGCTGGCAGTGATACCCGATCCTGTGTACGGTATACCGGCAGCTTCAAGTATACCCTGTACACCGCCGTTCTCACCCAGTCCGCCATGGAGAGCGAGAAATACGATGTCAGTACCGTTCTTTGTTGTTTTTTCCACCGCTTCAAAAAGAGCATTTGATCCTATCCATTCAACATCATACATTGTTACATTGTTTCCCGCTTTTTCCAGCGCTTCCGCACACGCTTTCCCGCTCATCAGTGAGACTTCGCGTTCCGACGATGAGCCGCCCATAAAAACTGCAATATTCACTATGAAATTACCTCGATTAAACAGACAGCATGAGCTTCTATACCTTCCTTACGGCCGGTAAATCCCATTTTTTCTGTAGTGGTAGCCTTGACCGACACCTGATTTTCCATAATTCCGAGAGCTTCGGCTATGTTATGTGTCATCTGATTCTTGTAGGGCGATAGTTTCGGTTCCTGTGCAACAATAGTAGAATCGATAGAAACTATTTCCCCATTTTGTTCCTGAATCATTTGTGAAATACGGTGGAGAATTTCCAATGAACTGATATCTTTTAACGATGGATCTGTGTCGGGGAAATTTTCACCCAGGTCGCCAAGTCGCATGGCGCCAAGCAGAGCATGTCCTATGGCGTGAGAAAGTACATCCGCATCTGAATGGCCCAATAGTCCCATGTTCCAGGGAATTTGAATCCCACCCAGAATTAATTCTCTACCTTCTGTCAACCGGTGTGCATCATAACCATGACCAATTCTCAGCATTAGTATATCTCCCGTTTTTCAAAACGTTTCAGAATTGCTTTTGCGATTTCAAGATCAGTCGGTGTGGTGATCTTGATATTTATATCGTTACCTTCTATTACGTGAACCGGATATCCCAGACGTTCCACAAGCATACAATCGTCAGTGCCGATATAGCCGTCTTCTATGGCTTTTTTATGGGCTTGGATGATCAGATTTTTTCTGAACGCTTGCGGTGTCTGTGTTATCCGGAGTGTAGAACGGTCAGGAGTTTCGATGACCGTATCGTCTTTAACAATTTTGACTGTTTCCATAATTGGTCTCATTACCGATACCGAACCATACACTTCCGCCCCCGTAATACTATCGGTAATGAGTTGAGCTGTTATAAACGGTCTCACTGCATCATGTATCACGATAATATCTGCAGTATTTTCGACCGCTAAAATGCCGTTCCATACGGAACTCTGTCGTTCAATCCCACCTTGAACAATATGAACTTCTTTAGAATTGAATAGTTGTTGTGATATGGATGTCTTAATATGCTCAATAATTGCTTCAGCCGCAACAATTACAATACTTTTGATTTCAGGACACTGAGTAAATGGTATGAGTGTGCGTTCAAGTATGGTGATACCATTAAGTTTGAGAAGCTGTTTTGGAACAGCAGTGCCCATACGTAAACCCTGTCCCCCTGCAACGATAACAGCGGCTGCTATCATATTTTTCTCCCGAATATGAGCATGGCATCTCCGTATGAGTAAAACCGGTATTTATATTGAACAGCAATTTCGTAGGCATCCAGAATTCGCTCTTTGCCTGCAAAAGCGCTGACCATTAAAAGCAGGCTTGAACGCGGCAAATGAAAATTTGTTATCAGTGCATCCACCGATTTGAAACGATACGGCGGTTTGATAAAGATATTGGTCCAGCCTGTAAATGGTTTGATACTGCCGGAAGTGGATGCTGTTTCAAGCGCTCGTGCCGTTGTAGTGCCGACAACTATTACCCGTTTACCCTGTTGACGGCATTCTTCGATCGAATAAACGGTTTCTGAAGGTACCTCGCAGTATTCGTTGTGGAGGACATTTTTTTGGGCTTCATCCTCATTTAACGGCCTGAAAGTCCCGATTCCGACATGAAGTGTAATTGATGCTATCTTAGCGCCGATCGAAACGAGTTTATCGAGCAAATTTTTGGAAAAATGTAATCCTGCGGTCGGAGCGGCAACGGCTCCGCGTTTTTGTGCATAAACAGTCTGGTACCTTGTACGGTCGGTTTCGGTTGTTTCACGTTTTATGTACGGCGGCAGAGGAGTTTTCCCTGTTTTGTCGATTGCTTCCTGTATATCGATTTCCGATTCAAGCCGAATTCTGACATGACCATCAGCGCCTTTTTCGATAATTTCAGCTATGACTAAACCTTTATTAAATATAACGCGACTACCAATCCTCAATCGCTTTGCCGGTCGTGATAATGCATTCCATGTTCTGTCCACATTTGGGTTCAGCAGGAAAATTTCAACCTCACCGCCAGTTTTTTCTTTGGTTCCGATGAGTCGTGCGGGAAAAACACGGGTGTCGTTTCGTACTATACAATCACCGCTCTCTATATAATCGGTAAGATTGTAAAAATTTCTGTGTATTACCGAATCGTTATCGGCAGGTAAAACCATAAGCCGTGATTCATCACGGACTTCGAGCGGTTTTTGCGCAATCAGTTCCGCTGGAAGATTGTAATCATAATCAGCAAGGTTCACTAAATTTTATCGTCTGAATAGAATAGTAAAAATTATTGTTAAAATTAAACTGATAATAAGGCCGGTAACAATAGGGAAATGAAAACTCCAGTTTTTGCCATAAATATTGATATCACCGGGGAGTCTTCCGGGAAAGGGAATTTTGCCGATATATATCATTGCCAGCCCGGCTACTACAAGCACAATTCCGGCCAGAATAAGTATATAACCTGTATGAAACCGTCCGTCCATTGTATGAACTTTCCCTCAAAAATAAAGTTCAGATACCGTAAATTTACCATATATGGCTTAATAAGTCAAGAAATGCGAATGTATTGAATTATCGTTGACATGGAATTGTTGATAATTCATATTGTCTATAGTTTAGTTCGATAACTGATTATCTGTTAAAAAATAGAAATATATCGAGTGGTATCGGCAAAATGTTTTGATAATGGGGGCGCTTTATGAATGTCTTGGTTTTTCTGCTTGTTGCAGTGGCAGCTTTTATCCTGGCAAGCCGTTTTTATGCCCGGTATATAGCAAGAACGATAGGTGAAGATCCAAATCATCCCACACCGGCACAATCCATCAATGACGGTCGTGACTATGTGCCGACAAAAAGTTATGTCGTATTCGCGCATCATTTTTCATCCATCGCCGGAGCCGGGCCGATTCTGGGACCGACTATCGCAATGCTGTACGGTTTTATGCCGGCTTGGTTATGGATAATACTCGGAGGGATTTTTATCGGTGCGGTTCATGACTTCACCGTCCTGTTTACCAGTATGCGTGAGGGCGGGAAATCCATGGCCGCAGTAGCCCGAAAAACGCTCGGTAAAACAGGCTTTAATTTATTCATAATGTTTACCATCCTGATGATCGTGCTGGTTACCTCTGCATTTCTTTCGGCGACCGCTATTTCCCTTACATCTCTATGGCCGTTGAAGAATATCGGAGTAACCGAAGGCCAGACATTCCTGAAGACCGTGGTGAAAGATGGTGTCGTCATGGGAAGAATCGGAGGTATCGCGTCCATGTCCGTGATCATTATAACATTGTGTTCGCCTCTACTTGGCTGGCTCATCTATAAAAAGGGATTAAAACCCTGGCTGGCACATACTTTTGCATTACTGATCTGTGTGGTATCCGTACTGGTCGGAATTCAATTTCCGATTACGTTCTCTCCGGGAGTTTGGATGATAATCATTTCAATATATGTTTTGTTTGCCGCAGGATGGCCAGTCTGGATGGTTCTGCAGCCGCGGGATTTTATAAACGTACATATTCTTTACAGCGGAATGGCGCTCATGATTGTTTCAGTACTCATTTCCGGATTCGGCGGTATGACAATCTCCGCTCCCTATTTTAATCTTGCTGACGGAGTTAAACACCTTGGCCTTCTATGGCCTATGATGTTTATCACGATAGCATGCGGAGCGATTTCCGGATTCCATTCGCTTGTCGCCGGTGGAACAACGGGGAAACAGCTTTCGAATGAATGCGGCGCACGAAATATCGGTTATAATGCCATGCTTCTCGAATCGGCGCTGGCGGTTTGTGTGCTGATCGCTATCGGTGTGGGATTGAACTTTACCGATTATAAAGCGATAGTATGGCCGACTGAACCGGGTGTAAAATCGAATCCGATTCTCGGTTTTTCTCTCGCTGCCGGGCATCTGTTCAATCAGGGGCTTGGAATACCACTCGCATTGGGCACGGTGTTCGGTATTCTTTTGGTCGAGGGTTTTGTTGTGACAACGCTCGATACGGCTATTCGCCTCAATCGCTATTTATTCGAGGAACTCTGGGCTATTGTCTTCAAAGAACCGCCTTCAATCGTGAAAAGTTACTGGTTCAATTCGGGATTATCCGTATTACTGATGTGGGTGCTGGCATATTCCAACGCTTTCAGTACACTGTGGCCGATATTCGGAACCGCAAATCAGTTGCTTGCCGCTTTGGGTTTGATTGCGGTATCGGCATGGCTGCTGATGAAAGGGCGGAAATATATGTTCGCGCTCATACCAGCTGTTTTTATGATAGTAACCACGATGGCATCGCTGGTAATTCTTCTGAAAAATTATATCAGCCAGTCAAACTATATTTTGATAGTCACCGATGTTTTGCTGTTTTGCCTTGCAATTGCGGTAATAATACTTGCGGTGAAAACATTTCTGCGACCCGTTACAGAGGTGGCTGAAAGTACTTAGGTATAGCTGGGATTAAATTGCTCCTGAGTACCAAAGGCATTACACTCACCCCTGTCGCTTTGCGACATCCCCTCTCTCGCACGCAAAAGAGGGAAAATACAGTGCCACCATAATCTTTAGGTATCGATATTCCTCCCTCTTTAAATGTTAGAGAGGGAGGCTAGGAGGGTGAGTTTGGGTTGGGATGTTGGGTATAAACTATACAGGATTTTTTTTCTTAGAATTTCTCATTATTTCATGTATCTCTATTTCACCAGCTTTATAATCTTCTTAAACGTATCTCCTTCGGCGACTTTCAGTAATTCGAACAACGCCGTTTCGACGGTTGTGATGTGACCACCGGCACGTGCAATTTTATCGAGACCGATTTGCTTATTGAGGGCGGTTCGCGAGGAAACCGCATCGCTGACAACATGTGTTTCGATTCCCCGTGCCAGCAAATCCATAGCGGATTGATAAATGCAGACATGTGTTTCGATGCCGGTAAGTAGTACCTGATTCCGCTTGAAGGATTCGAATCGTTCTTTTATCGCCTGATTTCTGATGGATGAGAATGTTTTCTTGGGAAGCGGTTCATAACCATCGAGATGTGATGCCACCTCAGGCACAGTCGGTCCTAATCCTCTGGGGTATTGTTCGATCCACAAAATAGGAATATCAAGCGCCTTTATACCCTCTATCAATATACCTACATTTTTGAAAAGCGCTTCACGTTCATGCATGAGTTGCGCAAGATTACCCTGTATGTCGGTAACGATAAGGATAACGTTGTTTTTATCGAGCATGGTATCTCCGGTTAAATGATGGATGATGATTTGACGCTATCAGGTACTATTTTAATCAATAACACTTATGAGGCGCGTTATATCTTAAGAAAAACTTTTTTTCGATATAAAACATACAAAAATAACCATTTCAACGTTAAAGATCCCAGGATAACAATTAATTCTCCGATGTTTTCACCCGAACTTTTTATAATCCCGTCCAACAACATGTTAACTGTATACGGGAAATCGATAAGCCGGGAAGCAAGATAAATAGTAATCGAATTAAGGCCGATTACAATGAAGAAAAACGACCATCTTTTGTATTCCCATACGTCTATGACGAGATAAAACAACGAGAGCAAAAGGAAACTGATACCGCCGGTCAGCATAATGAAAGAACTCGACCATAAATGTTTATTTACGGGAAACGATAATCCCCATACTAATCCGAGGAGTATGCCGGCAATGCCTGAAATAGCAAGATATATAGTTTTACGGTAATTTGTAAATTTCGCGGATAAAAATAATTGACCGGCAAGCGCTCCCATTAGAACAAGGGAAGTTGCCGGAATATCGGCAAAAAAACCGTTTTCATCGAACACGCCCTGTATCAATCTGCCGGGTACAATCATCCGGTCGATATATCCCGCCAAATTTCCTTCCAGTGTTAGTACACCTGCGCCATAATCCGGTACAGGGATCAGCTTCATGGATGCCCAGTAAGTGACAAGCAATCCGAACATCCAGATGATTTGGCCACGTACCCTGCTGTTTAAAAAAATTAGAGTAACCGCAAACCCCGTAACTCCGATACGGCCTAAGACGCTGACATACCGAATATGCGGCCAGTCATAGGAAAACGGCACGTTCTTATATATTATACCCAGGAAAATAAGAATTATCATCCTTTTTAAAGCTTTTATATATAATTCCTTTTTTGATTTCCCTTTTTTAATGTTGCCTGACAGTGAAAAACATAATGAAACGCCAACTGTAAACAGAAAAAGAGGAAATATTAAATCCATGAATGAAAAACCGTCCCATTGAACATGTTTCATTTGGTCACCCGGCCATTCCCATCCCGATAATTTACTGAGGTTAAAGACGAGACTGCCTCCACCGATGATCCAGAACATACTGAAGCCGCGTAAAGCATCCAATGATGCCAGACGCTGGGATTTTGATCTGACCTGATTATCCGATGTTTGTCCTGTCATTATTGCCTCGTAAAAAATTTGTGGATAAAATTCGGTTCGGACAGATTAAA
The DNA here is from genome assembly GCA_016927495.1 of Candidatus Latescibacterota bacterium. Taxonomy (GTDB): domain Bacteria; phylum Latescibacterota; class Latescibacteria; order Latescibacterales; family Latescibacteraceae; genus JAFGMP01. The sequence continues at coordinate 27,950 of JAFGMP010000131.1, forward strand.
AAGTATATAATACAGTAAAAATTTTCCCCAAAGTGAAATTATCTGCTGCGAGGCCCCTCATTAGGCCCCGTGGTTTTGACGACCTCAAAATCCGCACCCCGGAGGCGCCGTAACTCGTCCAATCCTTTTATTCGTGAGTCGGGTGCCACCGAGATGCGCCAGTCACCGCCGTTATCTGCCACGAACATGCCATATTTCTTCAATCCTTTAAGGATAGCCTGAATATGGGGTGAAAAATCGGAAATATCGTAATCCGCGCGGAGACGGAAACGTTCTCCCATGCGCGGCAGGTCCGGGTCGGTTTTACTGCTGGCATAGTGCGTTGCGGGGTAAATATATGCGCGGCGGGTGTTTCTTACGGTGAATCGCACAGCGTGGTTCACCATACCCCGTTCGAC
>JAFGMP010000132.1 GCA_016927495.1 Candidatus Latescibacterota bacterium
ATTTTTACTTAATTACATACATCTGCTTTTTCTTTAATTGTATTTATGGCCGTGCTGATGAAAAATCGTACGACACAGAAAATATGCAGATACATTCCGGAAGTATTAATCCGATCCTAAAACCATCCAAATATCAAACAACCATTGGATACTGGAATGATAACTTTATTTTCGAAGAGATACTGGGGAACGAAATCAGGCAGGGGAAAGATGATTATGTGACAGCAAGTTTTTGGTGTCAAATTGCAGTTAATGTTAAAAATAAACAGCAATATATTGATGTCTATCACAATATATTAACGAATAAGACGGGCAATTACCGGACAGATCTTTTATCGATTCGCTATACATTCGAAAAAGATACTTCGATAGGATCGTTCAGATTCGGTCCGGGGATCATCTCAAACGGCAATTTCGGAGGTAAAAACATTCAAAATGGGTATCATAAGATAAGAGGTGTACCAGCGGTTAATTTGCCGTATACGGGGAAAGAAAATACAGGGATCATCGTTTATTTCAAATATCAACCTGAATTGTGGAGTTATAAACGGTTAAAATGTAAAGGTTATGTTTCAAACTCATTCAGGTCGGCAGTCGGTCCGAGTAATTTCCGGGCCGGAACGGTATTCGATATACGGAGCAGGACTGTAAAGCGGAAATATGTTTTTCAGTTTCAGGTAAACACCGGGTACATAGATTATTATCGGTCAGAAAAATATATATCACCGTTGTTCGACAACGGCATAACATGGGGAACGCTTTTTTCTGCCGGGATAATCCAAAAATTTATTGTCGCTGCATGGATTACAGGCAACCAGTACGGTTTAAAGCAGCCACATTTTGGGATTTCCATGACCTGTGGCTGGAACGGCGGCAGAATGAACGATTTAAGCGATGTTGCTTATCCCTGAAAAATATTATCGCAGAAAATGATTGTGGTATGGTTTAAGTTGTTGTCGTATATTTGAATATGAGTCGACCATACAGTTATAAGTTAGGTAATAAGAATTATAAACAGGGTAATAACAGACCATTCATTACTCTGTTTAAAGCTTTTCAAGTTTGGATATCAATTTCACCATTTAAAAATAAGAGGTTTTTATTTATGAAAAAAACAACACGCAGAACAGTATTGAAAACAGGTATAACCGCACTAACTGCCGCCGCAAGCGCTACAAACGTCCTTGCCATACCGAGACTGCCCGGAGAAACCCGTGTCCTCCTGCTTCTCGGTGATTACTGGCACAACGGTGTGGCGCAGGAATCCCACTGGCGCAGAGTACTGGGGCCGACCGGATTCCGCCTTATGTTCGCGCAGTCGAGCCAGTTTGTGACTCCCGAAGCGCTCGCTCTCGCCGATCTCTTTATCGTCGAGCGGTATGCGGGGCCAGATTCGCTCGGTTATGTGCCGCAGGGCATTATCGAGGACAGGCCAAACGGCGCTCCCTGGATGACAGCGGAGCAGGAAGACGCCATCGTTGCCAATGTCCGGCGCGGCATGGGATTGATTTCGATGCACTGCTCGATCTGGAACCCTGAGAGCAAAAAATATATGGAACTGCTCGGGGTAGAGAAACCGATCATGCACGGCCCGGTACAGCATGTAAGGATTCACGATATCAATCAGAGTCATCCGATAACAAAAGGTGTCGGGGATTTTGATATCGTCCTCGATGAGAACTTTGGCGCAGTATTGTTTCCCGGCAAACAGACGCTGCTTTACAAGTCGACCGGACAGCAGGACAACCGCACCGACAACGCCGCATGGTGCCGTGAGGAGGGTGAGGGCCGTGTTGTGGCGCTGCTGTTCGGCCATCTGCCGCAGCCGTTCCAAACCAAAGCGGCGAAACAGTTTATGTGGCGGTCGGCACACTGGGCCATGAAACGGGATATCCCGCCGGAGAATCTTGAAAACGGGTATTGAAATAAGTCATCCCTATATATAAGCCGTAGGGGCGGTTCGCGAACCGCCCCTACATAATATGACTTATTCTACCCTTTTTTATAGTTTTTCATAACCTCTTTAACCATTTTCCCGAACTTTTTGTCTCGTTTGCGTTTATCGAGATATGACATTGTATGAAATGCGGATTCTTTACGCAGTTTCATGTAACTTGCATACAGTTCGGGGCTGATGAGTTCCGATTCAACAGCTTCGAGCACCGCGCATCCGGGTTCAGAAGTGTGTGTGCAGTCGGCAAAGCGGCAGTTCCCGGCAAGATCAACTATGTCAGAAAATGTTTCGCTAATGCCGGTATCGACTGCGATCGTACCCAGCTCACGCATTCCCGGAGTATCGATCAGAAGTCCGCCGTCCGGTAGAACCATAAGCTGACGGCGGCTTGTGGTGTGCCTGCCTCTGCTGTCTTTTTCACGGACTTCCTGTATGGCATAGGTTGTAGAGCCGATCAGCCGGTTAATAAGGCTCGTTTTACCGACTCCTGACGATCCGAGAAGGCAGTAGGTGCTGCCCGGTACAATCAGACCGTGCACCTGGTCAAGTCCTTCTCCGGTGTTATTGCTGAAGGCGATTACCCTGTAACCGTGGTGCAGCTTTTTGATTTCAGCTATTTTCTCCTGTACTTCCTCCGGTGACAGTAAATCGCACTTACTCAACAATATTACCGGTTCGATTCCGCCGTCATGTACCATAACGAGATACCGTTCCAGGCGCCGTACGTTAAAATTAAGGTCCAGCGACTGCATGATGCATGCGGTGTCGATGTTTGCGGCCAGAAGCTGAAAATCGACGTTTTTTCCGGCTGTTTTACGTTTCAGCACCGACTTCCGCGGCAAAACGCCGTGGATAATCGCAAGCGAGTCATCGTTAAAGTACTGCACCGACACCCAGTCGCCGATAGTCGGAAAATCGAGGCCCGATTGGGCTTCAAATCTTAGTTTACCGATAATTTCAGCCTGTAGTTCGCCTTTTTCGCTTACTACCAGATACTTTTCTCTGTCAACCGCACTGACCCGTGCAGGGCTGTGTTCCGTTTGATTAAGATTGTCAAATTTTGTTTTAAACCATTCATTGAACCCTAATTCAGTTAATTCCATTGTAATAATCTCATATGTTAAATGCACAAAGCATTGTAATTAACGATGGTATAGAGTAGCATGAATGATTTGTCGTTCATTCATGTCTCTCTGTGAGTTTGGTTCATTACCGATAGTTGTCCGGCTATATTTTCAACTGCTCTCACAAGCCGTAAAACTAATGAAGTGAAGAAAACAATTGCACCAATAAAAAAAACAATGGCCAATAAATTAAATAAAGCTTCAGACATAAAATTATCCTCCCTTTAATAGCGTAATTTTAAAATTTTCCAATAGATATGGTTTAAATATGCAAAAGTCAATAAAAAAACTCAGCAAATATGCTGAGTTTAAGAGTCTATGGTTAAATTATATCCGGGCAACGGGCTAAAATCCGTTGTTTACGCTTGCTCCAAATAAAAAAAAACTCGGTAAATGTTTTTTGACAGGTGAAGTGTCAACACTCTCTGGCGATCCCCCATTTTTTCGGAAATACGTAGGAATAAGAAAATAACCATCAACAGTGCTGGCGATAAGGATTTTTTAGGCAGAAGGTACAGAGGCACAAAGGCAGAAGGGAAAAACAGGGACAAGGGAATGTTCAGGGGGCAAACCAAAGTGGTTGCCCTGGATTATTGTTTGTCTGAACCATGATTTTCTTGATTTGCCTGATTACTTGATTGAAAAAAAGATTTGTCACATCGGATTTATATTATCTGAGAAAACATATCATGATAATCCTTTAATCATGCAAATCATTGTTCAGACAACGAAAAAGCCAAGGGATATACGAGACAGTGAAACGTTGATGCTAACCTCTTTACTTTTTCATGGATAGAAAACGCTATAACGTATTAAAATAAAAGGATTTACAACGAACTGACGCATTGATTTTGGGTGATCGACAGTCAACAGTCCGTAGGGACAGGATATATCCTGTCCCTACATTTCGACGGAATATTCATCAACAGGAGTAATTATTGTGTGAATTGATTTTGCTTTTAAAAAAGCAGGTCCTTCAACCTGCCTCAATGTCCAATCTCATTTCTGGCAAGCCTACCATTTCAAAGCTATAACCTGTCCGTCCATGGTTCCGACTACCGCTGTGTTATCTTTCACAGCGAAAGCGCCGGGGCCGTACAATGATCCCTGAGGGCCTGTGTTTGTCCTGTATGTCCAGTATATTTCTCCCGTATCGGCATCAACACAGCACATACTGTACCCGTCACGGGCGAGCGCAATGGTTTTATTAACAATTCCGGCGGTCATAGACACTCCGGTTGCCTCGCTCCATAAAACAGAACCGTCACTCACTGTGAGGCATTGTACGCCACTTTGGCGATTCCGGAAATACGATGCATATAATTTGTTTTTGTCAGGATTTAAAGCAAGGCGGTATCGTCCTGCCGGAAATTGACATGACCAGATTACCTTACCATTTGAAGCTGAGAAAGCCGCGAGGTTTTTTTCTTCCTTACCTGCCGGATTTTTACTTATGATGACCTTATTGCCCGCTATAACAGGAGGCCAGTAGGGGGCAGTTGTGTATGAATCCTCCGGTGAGGACCATTGAATATTCCAGATTTCTTTGCCGGTAGCAGTATCCAGCGCCCGTAAACGCCCATCCATTGCTCCAAAGCACACCAAGTTTTTATCTGCCGCAGGTTCCATGATAATAGGCTGTGGCACAGTATAATCCCATAAAATGTTGCCGCTGCTTGCGTCAAGGCAATACAGTGTGTGTTCACCCGCCGGGATAAACAGTTTGTCGTTTTCGATAGTCAGTCCGGCGATTATTGTACCGGTGAGAGATGTCTGCCACAGGGATTTTCCGGTTGCCGCTTCACAGGCATGTACCGTTCGTCCGGCGCCGTAATACACCGTTTCACCGTCGGTGACCATTCTCCCGATAATTTGCCCGGTATCGGCATTCCGCTGCCAGATTTCGCTGCCGTTTTCGAGTCGAAAAGCGTACACTCCGCCCTCAATAGAGGGAATGATCACAAGATCACTACAAATAACCGGCGCTCCCTGTACTGCCGATCCGATGTATTTTGACCATAGCTCCCGCACCTTTTCTCCGGGTACTTTAATTATCCTGTGGGCTAACGACACGGTACCGTCCTCGTTGGTAAAGCGAAATGCGAGAAAGTAACGTCCGGGACTTTCTGGCAAAGTTGCAGCAGCTTCCCAGTTGCCATCTTCATGCTGCATCGGCGCCCAATCGCTGAATCCGGGGAAAGAAAATTCAGCAGTGCCCGGCGAGGAAGGTTCTGTTTTAACAAGCAGCCTAACTTTTCCGCTGAGTTCAGCTTCATGTGCGGGTTCGATGACATCCAAAACAGGGCCAGGTTTCGGATACACAACAATTTCTGCAGGCTCAAATGTCCCGATAGGTTTTGCGTAATCATGTGTCCGTACAACGATACTATCGGAATACACTGTCATAACATTATAGCTTCCCGCTTCGGGTGTTCCGCCGTAGAGCGACCCGGTGAGGATAACCGGTATGTTTCCCCATTTCTCAATCCCTGCGGTATGTTTGTGTCCATGGAATATCACAGGTTTACTGAACGGTTGAAGGATTTCCACAATACGGCAGGTATCGTCGATTTCCATATTGGCATGCATAAAAAGCAGGACAGGGGTATTTTTCTTAACCGGTTTCAGGTCGTCACGAAGCCATGCCAGTTCTTCGGGATTGAGCCGTATCAGGCCGCTGATAGGGCGGTTGTTGATGATAACAAAGTGACAGCCTTTGTGGTCAAAGGAATATCTTGTTCCGCTCTTGCCGATTAATTCGGGGCCAAGCGGATCGAAAAATCCGGCCAGATCCTGTGCGCCGAGACCTGCATAATCCAGATCATGGTTTCCCACAACCGTGTAGACGGGAATCCCCGCATCCGGTAACGGCCTTATCAGTTTTTGGTACAGTTTCAGCAGCGGTTCCCAGCCCGCATCTCCGGTGTCGCCGTTATTGATAACAAAATCCGGCTTTGTGTCCGCCGTAAGACAATCAGTCACAAATTCCTCGATACGTTTCTGGTTGTGAAGTGGCATCAAACTGGCCTCGTCGAGCGGTTGATTGATGGGGTACCCGTACGAAGGCACATGAACATCGGAAATAGTGATGAAGGTGAATGATTCGGGTGATATGTCGATCTGCCCTTCGCCGCAGGAACAGAAAATGCAGACCCAAAGGCTTGCGAGACATGTAGTTAAATGTGACATTTTCATGTGGTTTCTCCAGGTGTTATTTTAAGTACGTAAAGTAAAAGGAGAGGGTGATAATTTTCCCGAATAAGAGCATTCACAGGGATCTGCCTTTGCATAGTATCGATACAGGTATTTCAATGACTGTGTTGGCGCGAACTTATGTGTTAGCCCTTATTTATTTACTTTTTTACATGAAATAGAGCTTTAAATCCCCGCCGCTCATTCTGAACTTTCTCTTTTATTCTTTTTTTTGGTTAAGAGAAAATATAACGATTAACACCAACTCAGATCAATCTATATAATGATTGTCCCATTTGGTATAACTGATTATTATATATAAGTCCGATTGATTGGTATAAGGTTAGATAGGATTTCATTTTTGATAAGGAATCACTACTGTCCGGTTAAAAGTCGAATAAATTCAATTGGTTAGGATCGACATATTGTTGTACTGAATAGGTATTATCTGTAAATAA
>JAFGMP010000133.1 GCA_016927495.1 Candidatus Latescibacterota bacterium
CTCATCCAACTCCGGAACTGGCAGCAAAATTGAAAAATGATGATGCTGTCTGGGGATATCATCTCGGTGATGAACCATATCCTGAATCCACATTTCAACCGCTTTCGGACCAGCTTAAAGTGCTGCGTAAAGCTGACCCGAATCACCTTTCTTTCATCAATATGCTCTCGACGACCGGTGACTTTCTGAGAGCATATATGGATATAGTCGAGCCTGAATTGCTCAGTTATGATTATTACCAGTGGCGGTGGGGCAGCGACAGATATTTTGAGAAGCTTGAACAGTTTCGGGAAGAGGCTTTGAAAGCTGATGTTCCGCTTGCATGTTGTATAGAATCTACTGCAGATCCGAGGTATGGAGAGGGACACTCAGGTAACGCCGAAAAATTACATCAAAGCGTCTATACCTGCCTTGCCTATGGTGTTAAAGGTGTGGAGTGGTTTCACTGCGACGGGATATTTAAAAAAGGAACAGTTGAGTTGACCCGAAGCGGTCAAGACATTGTTCAGCTTAATGCCGAAATGAAGTGTCTTGGCCCCACTCTTATGCGTCTTCGTTCGGTGGATGTATATCACACCGAGCCATTACCCCTTGGTACACGGAGCACTCCAAAGGAACATTGGATACACCTTATCGGAGAAGAGGCAACAGCAGGCCTTGTATTGGGGATGTTCAAAGATGACAGCGAAACAAATTATCTCGATGATGCCGATATCGATTATTTCATGGTGACAAATCGTGATTATCGTCATGCTCAGAATGTTGTTATCAGGTTTCAGTCAAAATGGCTTGGGATTGCTCCCTGGCACGCTCAAAAGAAAGAAAAGCGTACCGTGGAAAGATTTGATAAATTGACCGGTGAATGGGCCAAGATAAGCAGTTCGGCCGCTGTAGGTTTCGTTTATTTTATAGAACCCGGTGACGGGGAATTGTTTAAAGTTACAACAACAATTACCATGACAGATGAAACAAGACAATAACGTTCTGCTTTAATATTTCGCACATTCATAGGCATTGTATGTTCCCTTCGACAGGCTCAAGGAACTTGAATGCAACTCGAAAATCCACGTGCTCAGCATGTGGTAATGTTTTAATTGATTTGCCTGCAAACATAAAAAACCCGGCAGCATTAAAGCTCCCGGGTTTTTCATGTTTATAAACTTGTGCAGAAAGAATTACTTGAGTAATGTCATCTTCATTGTTCTGGAGAGATCTCCGGATTTGACGGTATAGAAATAGACACCGGCTGAAAATGCCGAAGCATCCCAGGTTACCGAATGATTTCCCGCATTCATGAATCCATCGGCAATGGTATCGATCTTCTGACCGGCTACATTGAATACGTCGATGGTGACATTTCCGTCTTCAACAAGAGAGAAGTTTATCGTTGTAGTCGGGTTGAACGGATTAGGGGTATTCTGTGCTACAGTAAATCCTGCGGGAGCTTTTTCTTCAACTGCCACAGGGCTGCTTGTTAATACACCTTTGACAGTGTCATGACCGATAAAGAACCAGCCTTCCTTATCTTCCTCTGAACTACTATTATCAGTATAGATACCGTCATATGGGGTATCGCTGTCAAGGAAATTAACACCCAGTTTTACACCGGCAGATTCACCGGCAAATGCATAGAATCCAAGGCCTGTTCCATCCGGTGCCACCAGGTCAAAGGACACTGCGCCAAGATCATATGAAGGGTTGGCGCCGAACCAGTTACCATCCATCTGCCCCCTGTAATTGAACGGGAACGCTTCCTGTCTGTCATCGAAGTTGTCACCCTGGCCATCACCATTGCCGTTTACCCAGAGCATAATATCACCGTCTTCACGGGTTGGGTCGGCACATGAATAGATATACGAGAAAAAGCAGCTCATGTACAGTCTGCCATCGACATATGAGAAGTCGCACGGGCCTTCATTTGCCCACTGGTCGTTCCAATCATAGAGCCATATGTAGTTGAGATCGGTTTCGCGCATGATCGAACCGGTATCGACATCGATATAGATGAGATTATTGTTGATCGAAACGGAATATATGTCTACATCACAGGTAAACAGCGTCTGATCGCCATCTGATACAATTCCGGCGCCATAGCCATATCCCGCAATGTGTGATACCTCAATTGGTATTTTGCCATCCTCACCCCAATTGGTCTGGAGAATTGACGCACCATTCGGTACCCACTGCCACTTTCTGACCCAAGAAATCTGTTGATTATAATTACTCTGATCAAAGAACATAGTGAAATCTTTGGGATCAAATGCTATTGATGTTCCATAGTTTATAGCTTTGACTGATGTAGTCTCAACAAGTTTAGAATCTTCCGGGTCACTTCCTATAATCCACTTGTAATTCAACCGGTCAACTTCAACCAATTCACCTGTTGTTTGTAATGTGTTCGTGAAAATGATTGGTCGGGCAAGTGTCATGCCATTTTCGTCTTTTGCCCTTATATGACCGCGTTCATTCCAACTATATGATACGTGTTGGGAAACTTTCTTTTTCGGTGATACACTATCAAAACCCCATATGTAATAGGTATATTCACCTGCAGGAACCATGTTGCCATCTGCATCTTTTCCATCCCACTGGATTATGTTGTCTCCGACATCCATTAAAACTGCTTGAGATGCATAAATACATGTGTCAATTTTGTTAACATAATGCCAGTTGTTGAATCCATTTTCAACAGTCCCGATTTTTTCGGCCTGATCTTTTGTAAATACTACAAAAATTACCGAAGCCGGAGTTCCGGTGATAGTTATAGGAATTTCCAGGGATGAATTGTCGAAATCATATTGTACAGCGCTTGGAGCCGCAATTTTTAATAATGTGGGAGCAAAATCAAGCCCAAAGGATGATGATGCAAGTAATGTTAATACGAAAAACGATACGATTAATTTTTTCATTATGATACCTCGTGTTGATGAATTGCTTTTTTATTGATGTTGTACTGCACGAGTACTGCTATTGTTTTAGTAATCATCTCCTTTCTGCCGAGTGGCAATATTGCTAAGTGTTTGATTATAAATGTTCTTATCCTTTGTATATTGAATATTGTATATCATACTGCGAAATTTATTATTCCATATGGTTTTATGATACTTTTTCACGTTAAATTATTGAAATACAAAATATTGTCAAGTATTTTTTGTTTATCCAATGCACTCAATATTATGTTATACTTTCAAAACGTGCCTGGAAAAAACGCAAAACTGAAGGTTCATATACCATTTTCAATCCCTTCGTCTGTTTACGGTTGTCAAAGATCGCTTTTACCGCTTCTGCCACAACATCCATATGTGCCTGCGTATATACCCTGCGGGGGATGGTCAGTCGCACGAGTTCCAGTTTGGGATATCGATGATCTCCGGTTTCGGGGTCACGTCCTGCGCTCACAATACCACGTTCCATTGCCCTGATTCCCGAGTCAAGATAGAGTTCAGCGGCAAGTCTTTGTGCGGGGAACTGATCCTGGGGTATATGGTCGTAGATACTTCTCGCATTCAGAAAAATTGCATGCCCGCCGACAGGCTGTACAATGGGAATATCCCATTCTGATAATAAATCGCCAAGATATCGAACCTGATTTACACGGGATCGTACATGATCGTCCTGTACCGCTTCGGAAATCCCTATCGCAATAGCTTCCATATCGCGTCCCGCCATTCCTCCGTATGTATGGAGACCCTCGTATATGACTACCATATTGCGAAGTTTATCAAAAAGCTCATTGTCGTTAACTGCAAGCCAACCGCCGATATTAACCAGATGATCTTTTTTGGCGCTCATCCATGCTCCGTCGGTGTAGCTGCAGAATTCTTTTAGTATTTCAGCGATCGATTTACCTGAATATTCTGCTTCACGTTCCTGTATGAAGAACGCATTTTCCACCATGCGTGTAGCGTCAAGGTATATGGGAATTCCATAGCGGTTACATAACTTGCGGGTAGCTTTAAGGTTAGCCATACTGACCGGCTGTCCGCCAGCCATATTGACAGTGCCTGCGAGGCTTACGTACGGTATATTTTCTTTGCCCGCTTTTTTAATAAGGGTTTCAAGTTTTTCCGGATCGATATTACCTTTGAATGGATGCGTATCGTCAGGATCATGGGCTTCATCAATGATGACATCAATGAACGTACCGCCGGCAATTTCCTGGTGAAGCCGGGTTGTGGTAAAATACATATTGCCGGGAATATAATCGCCTTTTTTGATCAATGCCTGACTGATTAAATGTTCTGCGCCTCGTCCCTGATGAGTCGGCACAAGATATTTGTATCCATAATATGTCTTAACGGCTTCTTCAAGATGGTAAAAGTTACGACTGCCGGCATATGCCTCATCCCCAAGCATCATTCCTGCCCATTGACGATCGCTCATAGCACTTGTACCACTGTCGGTAAGAAGATCGATATATACATCTTCCGACCTCAACAGGAAAGTGTTGTATCCTGCATCTATAAGAGCTTTTTGACGTTCTTTCGGACTGGTCATGCTGATCGGTTCAACCATCTTGATTTTCCATGGTTCTGCCCATGAACGTCTTCCAAACTGCTGGCCCATCGTTTTGTACCGTGATTGCGACATCAATTTCCTCCATAAAAACTAAAAAAATACTAAAAATTTCATATATATTTTAAAATTAATTGAATTATACATGCTTTTCTACCCATATTATACGTTCTAATATAAATAACTGTGCACATCATTTTCAACATGTATTTTGAGAAAAAATCTTGATTCGTATACCGGAATGTGTTTTTTTATTAAAATCGTATAAATAGGGAGGTTTTTTTTATGAAAGTGAAAATATTATGGGCAATTATAACATTATGTACATATAATTTATCGTTTGCAGAAAAAACTATGAATAACAATCCAAAATGGACAGAACAGGTGCAGACTGTGCTGGATGTTACAAAACCACTTGTGTATAACCGTGGGAATCGTCTGCCGCTGTTCACAAATCTGACATCCGATCCGGGGCAACTCGATGACAAATCAGCCGGGTATCTCGTCTATGAACTCAATAAAAGAGGTATCGGGATTATCTGTTCATGGTCTCCGGGTAAACGTGAGGAATCGCTTTCTCAGGCAATGGTAATAGCCCGTGCACAACAAAAGCTTGGTTTATCGGTAAATATAAACGCTACATCGTGTATGTATTCATTCTTCAATGGGGATGAACGTACTGCGCATATCGATGAAAACGGTAATGCTTTTTTTGATACGACTCTATGGAGTCAGAAGATGGGTTGTCCCTTTGCCATAGATTTTCGTAAGCAGGACATACGGGAACAGATCGAGTATTTTGCCCGTGCGTATGAAAATGAAGGGATCGATATAGGTTTTATATGGGCAGATTGGGAAATCGACGGCCCTTTGGAAGTTAACGGCGCTCATGAGACATCGAAAAAATGTGTCAGATGCAGAAATAACATCAAAAACATCGACGATTTCTCCGTATTTCAGAAAAAAATCAGAGAAATGCGCTCATACCTTCAATATTATGTTTACAGCGAGCCGATTCTTTCACGTTTTCCGAATGCTCTTGTTGGAAATTATGCCGTATATCCTCATAACGGTTATCGTTACTGGCTCGATTATTTTGAAGCTGATGAGTATGTTGACGGTCAGCCATATATTAAGGATCACCGTGCAAAATACAGAACGTGGTATAATGATTATCCTTCAACCGGTTATACATACGCTATGCCCACTGTTTACACATGGTATCGTATTTTTAACTGGTATGACTTCGATAATCCCGATTACAGGTGGTTTTATAATATGCTGCTTGTTGCGAGTAATGCAGGTAAAAGCACCCCCGCCAACATCCCGATCATTACTTTTGTTCGCTGGCATACAACAGATGCTCCTGAAAAACCCGATCCGAATGTTAAACAGTTCGGCAGCGAAGCCTATCAGGAACTTCTCTGGCATATGCTGTTAAGAGGAACCGATACGTTTTTTGTCTGGTGTGGCGGTGAAGAGACATCTGAGGAAGTAAGACTTGTGCATGAAGTGTATGCTGAAGCACAGCAATACGGTGAATTTCTTGGCAAAGGAATGCCGGTAAATTTTGATGTGCCGGAATATCCGGGTACGGTAATATCCGGTTTGGTTTTGAGGGATCGGGTTTTAATTCGCAGGACAGATTTCGGAACCTCGCATAAACCGGTTGAAATTATAATAGGTGTACAAAAAATTTCTGTCGAATATGCACCCGGGATATGCCGGATAATAGAGTTGCCATAATATGTAATTTTTTCATGAAAGGGATGAATATGAAGCGGATCAACATCATAGCTGTTATTTTTATATTATGCAGTACGTCTGTTAATGCCGAGAATTCTCCGAAATGGTCGAAACGTGTACAGACTGCTTTGGAAAACACGAAGCAGTTACGATATGACCGTGGCAACCGCCTTCCGTTGTATCTTTGGCCTGCAATGAATCCGGGTAAACTTGACGATACAACTGCAGAGTATCTGGTAAAGGAACTTGACGTGAGAGGAGTGGGACTTGTATGCTCCTGGGTTCCCGGAGAAAACAGGGAAGAACTGTTGAATCAGGTGCTCACCGTTGCCCGTGCCCAGAAAAAGTTCGGATTACGGATCAATATAAATGCGACTTCCCTGCTTTACTCTTTCTTCAATGGTGATGAACAGACCGCACATATCGATAAGAATGGTAATCCATTCTGGGAAGAATCATTTGGTTCGGGGAAAATGGGCTGTCCCTTTGCTATCGATTACCGTAAAAAAGACATCCGAAGCAGGGTTGAATATTATACACAGGCATATAAAGATGCCGGACTCGATGTTGATTTTATATTTGCTGACTGGGAAATTGACGGGCCTCTTGAAGTTAACCGGGCTCATGAGACCTCCAAACACTGCACACGCTGCCGTGAACATATTAAAAATATAGATGATTTTGGCACGTTTCAAAAAGTAATGCGGGAAATGAGATCGTATCTTCAGTTTTATGCTTACAGCGAACCTGTATTGTCGAGATTTCCGGATGCTCTTGTTGGGAATTATGCGGTATATCCGAATAATGGATATCGATACTGGCTTGATTATTTCGAGACGGAAGATTATGTTGACGGCCAGCCGTATTTAAAGGATCAGGGAGCCAAATACAGAACATGGTATAACGATTATCCGTTAACCGGTTATACATTTGCCATGCCGGTGGTATATACATGGTATCCTACCTACAATTGGTATGATTTTGACAATTCGGATTACCGGTGGTTTTATAATATGCTTCTGGTTGCAAGCAATGTTGGTAAAAGCACACCGCCGGAAATTCCCATCATCAGCTTCGTACACTGGCATACCGTCGTTATTACCGACAAACCCGATCCTGCAGTTAAACAGATGAGCGAGGAAAGTTATCAGGAATTACTCTGGCATATGCTGTTAAGAGGAACTGATACATTTTTTATGTGGTGCTCTGAAAACGAGGATGCGAAGGAAGTACAATTAGTGCACGATGTTTATGCTGCCGCACAGGAGTACGGTGAATTCCTTGAAAAAGGTACTTCCATTAACTTCGATGTTCCCGATAAACCCGACACTGTTATTTCAGGGCTCGCAATGAGAGACCGTGTTCTTTTGCGCCGTACGGATTTTGGTTCGACGCATAATCCTGTGGATATTATGGTAGGAACAAAAAAGATTTCGGTGCCGTATAAACCTGGTGTCTGTCAGATTATTGATTTATGAAAGGTTGAGGGTCCTGATTGTACCGTAATTGTGTATAATTTTTCTGAAAAAAGTAAAGAGGTTAGCATCAATGTTTCACTGTCTCGTATATCCCTCGGCTCTTTCATTGTCTGAACCATGATTTGCATGATTAAAGGATTATCATGATATGTTTTCTCAGATAATATAGCTCCGATGTGATAAATCTTTTTTTTAATCAAGTAATCAGGCAAATCAAGAAAATCATGGTTCAGACAAACGATAATCCAGGGCAACCACGGGGGTAACCCCTAAAAATATCTTGTTCCTTGTACCTTTTTTCCCTTATTCCTACGTATTTCCGAAAAAATAGGGGATCGCCAGATCATTAACTATTTGACATCATCATTATTCTGTAGTATATTTAGAATCTATATCAAATACGAACAATTGCTATCTGTTAAAAAAGGAGATTTATAGTGCCCAATCATAAGCATTTTAAAAAGGCGCTTAAAGTGAATGAAAAAGCTCGTTTAATCAATCATGCAGCGAAATCGAGTGTGGCAAAAATAATCAAAAAGGTAAAGACCGCACAATCAAAAGAAGATGCGGAAAAAGCTTTGATCACAGCGGTTTCCATGATTGATACAACAGCACGTAAGGGTATTATAAAAAAAGAAACAGCAGCCCGGAAAAAATCACGTTTAAGTAAATTCGTTGCAGGTATGAAGTAATATTTTTCGTTTTATAAATAAAAGACTGGGTACCATTTTAGGTACCCTTTTTTGTTACGGCTATAAACGGCGGTACGGATTATGAAAAATCAAAGCTATTTAAAAGTGTGGCTTGCTGAGATACGGGCAAATTTTTTAATTCTTTCAGTTGTTTTAGTGATGATTGGGGGTACTGCTGCAAGGTATCATGGTAGTTTTCATCCGGGATTATTTATTATAACACTTCTCGGTATAGTATTCGCTCATATAAGCGTGAACCTGTTCAATGAATATTCCGACTGGAAAACAGGAATTGATTTCCAAACAAACAGGACGCCATTCAGCGGCGGTTCAGGAATGCTTCAACAAAAGTTATTGTATCCGCGACATGTTAAAACTGCATCATGGATAACATTATTTGGTGCATTTCTTATCGGGCTTATGCTTGCATGGATTTCGGGATGGCCCGTGCTGGTGTTTATGATTATAGGCGGGCTTACCACAATTTTCTATACCGATTTTCTTACACGGTATATGATCGGTGAACTTGCCAGTGGTATAACACTCGGTTCTTTGGTCGTGATAGGGACGTATTTCGTCCAGACCAGCGCAGTTTCTTCGGAAATAATATGGGCATCGATATCGCCTGGTATATTGACTATGCTTTTACTCTTTCTTAATGAGTTTCCGGATGCGGAAGCCGACATAGCCGGAGGTCGCAGGCATATGGTAATAGTACTTGGAAAGCATAAAGCAGCGTATGTGTATACATTGCTTCTGCTTACCGTCTATGTGGTTATTATCGGCGGTGTAATCTTTGGCGAACTTCCGTTGGCGGCGCTTATAAGCCTTGTTACATTGCCTCTTGCGGCGATTGTATCCTGGAAGACCATTAAATACAAAGAGAACAACGGCAAACTTATTCCGGCACTCGGAATGAATGTTGCAATTGTTCTGGTAACTGATTTTCTTATGGCCCTGAGTTTTATCATAGCTTAAGAATTATTCATACCATACGCTTGCTGTTGTTTTTCTGAAATTCAGCATAAAATAAAAACGGGATCACCAAATGATGATCCCGCATTTTTTACTATTGAGAAATATATTAGAATTTATAGCTTGCCGAAATTGAGAGTAGATTGACAAAACTCTTATAGGTGCCATTGGCAACAGGATATTCCCCACCAACCATTCCATTCATAATGGCCTGGTCCGTAGCGTCAATAACGCCATCTTTCACACCGGGCTGCGGAACATTGTTAACCGTGTCAAAACTGCCGACATCCTGATATCCCACAAAATTATCTTTATCCCTGTCGGAGAATTTAAGATACATATAGCTGGCATCGATGCAGATTGGAACTCCACCCATGTTGACCGTACGGCCAAGCCCAACAGAAATTCCGATACGGTCATTATCCGGTAACTGCGCATCGAATGTTTCATCAGGAACAGGAGATTGGTCAAAAAGGAATCCTGCACGGAAAGTAGTAATTTCGCTCATATCATAGGAGGTACCGATACGGAAAACCATACCGTCTTCCCAGTCTTTTACTTGAATAAGCTTATCACTGGGCAGATTATTTTCAAGGTCGATGACAAGTTCATTATATGTCGACCAGTTAACAAAATTCAAATCGAATTCAGCATCCCAGGCAGAAGTAAGGTCATATTTTAAACCGACATTTACCATACTCGGAAGGTTAAGTTCTGCTATACCATTTTGGAATGTCGGCATCTGCTGACTCAGGAGAGCATTATAGGCAGAAGGATGAGTAAATTTGGCTGCTCCCTCAAATTCAAGGTCAGTTTTACTCTTATATGTCAGACCGACCTGCATTCGTTCAAACGGTCTCAACATGAGTCCGACTGTATAGGCAACGCTACCGCCATCACCATCAAGTGAAAATTCACTGTCGTATTCCGGGTTGGCTATCATAGCAGGATTGGCAGCCGCAGGGTTTTGCTGAGCTGTTGCGCTATAGATAGCGAGTCCCGAGTCAATTTTTTTCTTGATTACCGCATCGGACCATATCCATGAATAACTTGCGCCTATTGATACCATATCATGGATCTTAACGGATACTGCAGGAGTTAAGTATACTGAGCGAACTTCACCATAAGTTGATGTGTAACGTCCTGTCCATTTGGAATCCCAGTCTGTTCCTAACCCAAACGGCGTATATAATCCTATGCCGAACACTACTCTTTCATTAACCCTGCCCGCAAAATACACATTCGGAGGGAAAAACGACATTTTGTTTGAATCTTTCGAAATAGTCGCACCTTCGAATTTGTGTGTTGGGAAAATGGGTGTAAACCCGAGAAAGAGTTCAGCTTTCCCGATATAATCGATACCCGCAGGATTATAATAAATTGCGCTCAAATCCTCGGAACGAGCAGTAACAGCAGCAGACATACCCATTGCAGCCGCTCCCTGTTCCGGAATGGCAAGCCCGGATGCATACACTCCGGTTGATGAAACCATAAGTGCGATCAGAAACAACAGGCTCACCTTTTTCATAGTACCTCCTTGTTTAAACACAGGTTAAAATAAGGTTAGCTCAATATAGTCTTACATAAACATGCTAAGTAGTATAGCGTCAACAACAACTTGATGTCAATTAAAAAATGCCCATATGATTTTATAATAGTAAATATTTCTTATAAAAAAACATAATAACAGGTAAATACATGAAAAAATAGTGCTTATTATCACTTTTATGCACCATACTTCCGGTATCTTTCGGCAACTTCGAAAATTTTTGCCACATTTTCATCAGGAGTTCCCCAGTCCATATTGATACAGCAAATACCAACTTGCGACAGATCGCCGGCATTTTCGAGAAGATTTATCAGATCATGTTCGACCTCATTGGGAGTACACGTCTGAATTTTCACCGGAGACAGGCGTACATTGAAAAAAGCATCGGGAATTTTCTCTCTGCAGCGAGCTATATCAGCGCCCCATCCAACGTCGAAAAAACATGCTTCTTTAACTTTTGAATATCCTTCGGCAAGCATATGCATATTATCCCCGCAGTGATGTATACCATACGGCTGCAGTTTTTTTGAAAGATTGATTTCGTGGGGCAGGAGAAATTCCTCATACATATCATTTGATATCATCTGAACCGAACAATTTGACTGAAGATTTATCGTCGGTTCGACATTTATAATCGATCTGTTAACTGAAATTGACGTTGTTCCGGTTTCAGCACGGATTAAATTCATCATCTCGATAACACTTTGATTGAATTTATCATATATCCGGTGGATATTTTCAGGATTATCATAGTAAGCAAGAAAGAGCGAATGCCCCATTAAATCAAGAGCCAGGTTCTGAAGGTTTCCCCATCCGATATCACCGTAAACATATCCGAATCGATCCCTGAGTTTTTTGATCAGAAGGAAAAAATCGCGGAAGTCTCTATTGTTTGACGGATCGGGAATTTTTAATGCGACAAGTTCTTCCACGGTCATTGTTTTGGGTTCAACAACAGGGCTGTTATTATCCGAATAAATAATGGAACATCCCCATAGAGATGACATCATGAAACCGGCTGCAAGGTGAACCGGCCCGATGATCGGTTCCGGTTCCGGATGTTCCTCACCGTAACCAAACTGGCCGAAATGCTCCCATAATGTGCGTCTCATGAGTTTTTCATCATCGACCCTTCTGTCAGGATCAAAAAAATGATTTCGATCAAACCTCATTCCCGTCATATTATGCCACCAGTTTGGATGAAATACGATTTCCACAGGTAAAAATGTCTTTGATTCTATTCGCATGTGATAATTCCTTGTTCGAGTTAATCCGTTAAGATCGTTATACTTTTCAAGATATTAGAGTTGATGAAAATAAAATATTGTTTCGGATTTACGATAAACACTACCCTTCAAAAACTCATCACTGAAATATACAGTCAATTGTATGTATTTCAAAAAAAAATCGTTTTTTTAGTGATTCGTACGTTTTATATCATAAGGTAATAGTCTTTTTTCAATAAATGTTTTACTACATGAAGGGGGCTTTAAAAAATGGATAAACCACAAAAACGAATGACATTGATTGTATTCTCTAATGATATGGATAAAGCTATGGCTGCATTTATTCTTGCCACCGGTGCGGCATCCGCCGGAATGGAAGTTACCATGTTTTTCACCTTCTGGGGACTTGCACTTTTACGTAAAAAAGATTATACTACAAATAAGAAATCAATTATTGAACGCATGTTCGGCATAATGCTTCCGAAAGGTCCGGAAGCGTCGGTACTTTCAAAAATGAATTTCTTCGGTGCGGGCACTTCTATGATGAAGGGAGTAATGAAAAGCAAAAAAATGCCGCAATTACATGACCTTATGAAGATGGCTCTTTCTCTGGATGTCACTATTGTAGCCTGCACAACTTCAATGAATATGATGGGATTTACACGTGACGAACTCATCGACAATATCGATGTTGGTGGTGTTGCGACGTATCTCGGAAAGGCACAGAATTCTTCTATTAATCTTTTTATTTAGTATCACTACTGTCCGGTTAAAAGTCGAATAAATTCAATTGGTTAGGATCGACATATTGTTGTACTGAATAGGTATTATCTGTAAATAA
>JAFGMP010000134.1 GCA_016927495.1 Candidatus Latescibacterota bacterium
GTGAATCATGTTCAGACAGTTTCCATCCGACCATACAAAAAAAATTCCTAACATTCATCTATCATCATAATAGCAGTAACTTAAATATTATTAAACACTTACTCATCGCTATATCTTATCCTGTAATAATATATTTATGATTAATTTAACAATATTTAAAAATATCTCTTGACAAAGCCCCCCCCCTATACAGTATACATATACATGTAATTAGTAGGTAAATTAATATAGTAAATATTGGTTTAATTTTTTACTTCCAACATGTTGTGCAGCGCTGAATTCAGCTTTTGTCTGTTAAATAAAAAAACAGCGGAGGGATATTTATGGCAGAAACTCTGTATATAAAAATTGTGATTGTTATGACTATTTTATTTTAAAAAATTACTTTCAATTTCATTGGAGGATACAATGTCAAAATCATATATGCTTGTTTTTTTGCTTTTCCTGATTACGGGATTATCGATTAATAAAAACTCGGTTTTCGCAGAAGAAAATGTAAATCGGCTGATCATGAGTGAAATTTATCTCGATGAGGATGAGCCCTCAAAAAACTGGATTGAAGTCTATAATCCGACAGATGAACCTTTAACGCTTATGAGACTTAGATTGTCAACTTTACTTACACCAAATATTTTACCGCCAGAATATAAAGAAGGTATTGAAATTTTACCAAAAAATAGAATAGTGTTGTGTGCATTGGATAAAAATATTGAAACTAATGCTGTTAAGGTTGAAATCATACCATTAAGTGTAACATTAAGAGGCGGTTTTATAGGAATTGAAACAAAAAAAGAAAAAGGTGTAATTAATAAAGAAGAAAACGTTGACGTAATACGTTTCGGTGATTCTGAAAGAAGTTCATACGTTAAAGCATTTTCAAATATTCAAGTTATCCCAATGCAAAAAAACGGTAAAAGTTTTTCTCGTGATATATCGATACAGAATTCAAACAACACACTTCCTTCATTTATAGAATCAGATCCTACACCCGGTGAATAAGAAAAAATGATAATGAATATTTATTATAAACAGGGAGAAAGTGATGCATAAATTTATATTATTTCTTG
The DNA here is from genome assembly GCA_016927495.1 of Candidatus Latescibacterota bacterium. GTDB lineage: Bacteria > Latescibacterota > Latescibacteria > Latescibacterales > Latescibacteraceae > JAFGMP01. Next base: position 1,068 of record JAFGMP010000134.1, read on the forward strand.
GGGTTGCATTGTTGATAACAATCTATCCACTTAATATTTTTGCTGTTAATTACCATGCTGTTATTGTTGGGGTAAGCTATGAAGGATATGGTCTTGGAGGTACATGGACAACCGAATATTGCACAAAAGATGCTGCAGATTTATATGATACACTAACTAATGAATTAGGGTGGAATCCTGATAATATTTCACTTTTTATCGATTATGAAAGTTCAACATATGATTCTACAGGAGCAAAAAAAGATGACATATTAACAGCTTGTGCACAAATGCCAAAAGGACCGGATGATATAAATTTATTTTTCTTTTCAGGACATGGACTTGCGGAAGGATGGCTTTATACCGGGGATATGAATGGTAGCAATCCATATTTTACTACTTATATAACGCCCAGTGAGCTTACTGATTCTCTCAATGTTGACGGATTTACCAATTCTATATGTTATATAAATGCTTGTCATTCCGGTAGTTTTAGCGATAGTTTGGATATTGGATTGGTATATTCTGCTTGTGGTGCAAATGAGGAAACTTGGAGTATTACAACTGAGAATACTTCAGGGGATGGTGAAAATAGCCTTTTTGCTGATTTATTAATTCAAGGATTGATAGATCGTGAAGCAGATATAGAGCCGGATGTAAGCGATTCTTTATCAATATCTCCTGATCATAATGGTGTAATATCGGCAAAAGAAGCATTCGATTATGCAGGATATTGGTCATGGAAATATGCAAAAGATACTGACGATTTATTAAATGTTCACCCCTATTATAACACCGACGACAAAGATGTGCATTTATACACTGTCGGCAAGATTCCTTCAAGTGGTTCTTATCGTGGTTATGCTTCAATAGACAGCGCTTTTGTCTCCGCACCATCATCCGGTGATTCGCTTTTTGTTGCAAATAACGACAGTATTACGACCAATATCACTATTCCGGAAGGAGTTACGCTTGTTATACAACCTGCTTTGAATGATGAATATGGTGATTATAACGATTTAATAAATGATGACCGCATTATAAAAACTGCACCTTCGAAAAAGATAACTGTATATGGTTCATTATTCCTAAATAATTTTGATATGGATTACAGAATTATCTTAACCGGCAGTTATGTATCCAAATGGTATGGCATCGAGGTTAAACCGAACGGAACTTTCGGTGTTGCACATTTTGCTGATAGCGCAAGTATTATAATCGAAAATGCAACAACCGGTTTAACGGCAAATGGATCGAATAATGTAGAATTTGGTGGTACCGTACAATATTGCAGTTGTGGTTTGTATGTGCGGTCCTGTGAACCGTATTTTGAAAATGTAAATCTGCTTGGTAATTCAACAACAGGGATAAGATTATATTATGGAGCCGCAGATCCATATATAAAATATGCCACTGTCGATTCATCATATGAGGGTATTTATTTCAACGTCGGCACCCATGCCACTGTTGAAAAGAGTGAAATAAAAAACTCATCGTATAATGATATGATTTTATTTAATGGAGCATATGCAAATTTGGATTCTCTTGAAAATAACCTGTACCCGGTATTACCGGGTGGTTATAAAACCATCGATAACAGGTGGGGATCGATGTATATAAATGCACGGTATAATTACTGGGGACCGACACCTGTCGATTTTTTAAATATTTTTACCAGACCGGCAAATGTTGATACCCTGAACTATCTCTATTCACCGGCAAATTCCGGCGCGTATAAAATGGTTGCTCAAAGGCCGGTTCAAAATGCCATATCGGTTGCGCGGCAATGTGAAAGAAACAATGAGTATTCCGAAGCTCTTTCCCTGTACCATAGCGTTCTTGATAATTCATACGATAACGGTAAAAAAATCATGGCCATAAAAGGCATTATGCGGGTGAATAAAAAGACCGGCCGTGATAATAATGCCGTTCGATCAGCCATAAAAGCCGAATTAGCAACAGCGCAGTCATATTATATGGCATCTCTTGATTACCTTCTGTGCGAATTGTATGTTAATGAAGGAAAATATGAGGAAGCAATCGCGGCTTTTATTGAACAGGCTGACCGGTATAAGGGTACATTGACAGAGGTGGAAATGCTTGCCAGGATTGCGGAGATTTACGGCGAAATACTGTATGACAGGGAAAGCGCCCGTTATTATGCTGATAAAGCAGCGCAGATCAATCCCGGACAAAGTATACTTGAACCGGCATATGCCTCTGCAGGTATCGAATATAATCCTGAAAATTATGAGGATATGTATCGTGACGTTCAGGAGAGTTACGATCATATTAAATATATCGCAGAACCTGAAATAGAACCTGCAAACGAACAAAATCCCGATGACGAATCAATATCAATTGAAGAGTTTGTAAAGGTTGAAGCGAATCCGTTTAATCCGAGCGCCTCGATTGTTTTTGCGCTCAATGAACCGTCCGATGTTAAACTCGAGATATACTCGATGACCGGTCAGAAAGTTTCCACACTGGTGAATAATTTTATGAGCGCCGGTACACACTCAGTGAAATTCGATGGTTCCCGATTTGCTTCGGGAGTATATTTCTACCGTTTCAATTCGAAAAACCTGAATAAAACAGGTAAAATGCTGTTGGTGAAATAATTATAACAATTTTTTGATAAAACTCAATAAATTAACAAATGAGGCATCCTAATGTTATGGATGCCTCATAAAAGAAGGTGGTATAGATGAAAAGAATTCAAATACTAGTCTTATTTTTTATCTTGAGCATTTCTTTCCACAAAGATACTTTTGCCGATGGTGTATGGAATTACTTTACACAACCTGATGAAATAAATGGAATTGCAATTGACGGTAATTTTATATGGTGCAATACAAGCGGTGGTGTTGTCCGCTGGGATAAACGTGATGGATCGTATGTGAAATATACCGCAGGTGACGGACTCTTAAAAAATGGAGGAACACCGATTAGTATCGGGCTTGACGGTTTGGTATGGTGCGGATATGGCGGTTATTCTGATGGTGTATCATATTTTGACGGTAATGAATGGGTAAACTTCAGACCAACCGGCGGCATTAGTTTTTCAAACGATTTTCGTGATATAGCTGTTGACAAAAATGGTGCTGTATGGTTCGGAACATACAGTGGTATCTTATATTATAAAAATGGGAATTGGGTAAATTATAACGGTTACAACAGCGAAGTAAAAAACCGGGTAAAAACTGTGGCTGTCGATCATGATGGTGTAATATGGTGCGGTTATGGGTATAACGCTTTTGGCGTTTCAAGTTTCGATGGAGAACAATGGAATTACTACGCCTCTGAAGCAGGATTGGATACGACAAACGTGTTTGATATATATGTAGATAAAGATAATACGAAATGGTTTACTTCATCGAATGTCGAAATAATCAGTTTTGACGGGACTGTCTGGAAAACATGGACAACAGAAGATGGATTAGACGATATAAAAATATACAGAGTCACCGGAGATAATAACGGTGTATTATGGTTAGGAACCGAAAACGGCATATCGAGCTTTGATGGGTCAAATTACGTAAATTACCCTTTTGAAGGTGAATTATCGGATCAATATACCAGCGCCATAGCTGTCGACGATGATAATAATGTCTGGTGCGGAACAAAAAAAGGCCTTGCCTGTTTTGACGGTACAGGCTGGAAAATCTATAAAGAAAGCGGTGGTCCTAACGGTTTCAGAATTGAAAATATATTTTTTGACAACAATGAAAATAAATGGATTAGTTATGATGCACCCGCATATGGGTTTACCCGTTTTGATGGTAACCAGTGGTACCATTACGCTGATATTCCTTCGGGTATAAACAATTTAAATGAAGGTAATGACAACATAAAGTGGTTTATGACTAATTTACATATATATAGTTATGATGATATTCAATGGACAGAGTACTCCATTGAAAACTCAAAAGATATTGCAATCGGTCAGGATAATGTTGTATGGATTGGAGGATCAAATGGCATATACAGTTTTGACGGTGAAGTATGGAATCAATATACCCGTTTAGATTACGGAATAAACAGTACGATATATCATTGTCTTGTAGATAGAAAAAACATAAAATGGTTTGGATTTAAGTCGAAAGGTATAGTCAGTTTTGATGGTGAAACATGGAACAATTACACCTCCGATGACGGTTTACTGGCAAGTGATTTAACGGTCATAGAGGTCGATCTTAACAATGTGAAATGGTTTGGGCACGAAGCCGGTGTATCGAGCTTTGATGATGTCGCCTTTACCGACCACACACAAATAGATGGCCCTGTGAGCAATATTCGCATGATAAAAATTGCACCGGATAATACAAAGTGGTTTGGAACCGAGGACGGCTTATGGAGTTTCGATGATCAAATCTGGCACCATTATTCGGGTAATGAATTACCGGAAGGTTATATAAGAATTTTAGAGGTTGATACGGATAATTCCGTTTGGATGCGTATCGATAATAATTTTAGCATTGTTCACTTTGACGGCAAAACAGCAGAGTATTTCACGACGGAAAACGGTTTGATACATAACTCCGTCAATACTATTGCCATCGATCACGATGGAGTAAAATGGTTCGGTACCAGTGACGGCATATCAACCTATAAAGATAATTCGATAACATCAGTAACATTACAGAACAAGCAACCACAATCCATCCCCCTCATAACAACCTACCCCAATCCGTTCAACCCCTCCACAACCATCGAGTTTACTTTACCCGAATCCGGTTTTGCCATAGTCACCATCTACAGCATGGCAGGCCAGAAAATTCGGGAATTCGCTGCTGATTATATGACTGCCGGGACACACACGCTTTCATGGGACGGCAAAGACGTAAATGGAAACACCGTTTCATCGGGAATCTACATTACTCGCTTGCAGGCGGGGAAACATACCGCAGCAGGCAGGATGGTTTTGGTTAGGTAAAGACGAGGCAGAAGGCACAGAGGCACAAAGGCAGAAGGAGAAAAAACAGGTAAAGAA
>JAFGMP010000135.1 GCA_016927495.1 Candidatus Latescibacterota bacterium
AATTGTTTGTGTTCGGCACTCTTAACCTTAATATAAACAATTATTTACGTTGATGCACTGCCTTTTTTATGAATAATCCGGGTTAGAATTGTTTGAATGATACTACGCCTTTTTAGCGAGGGGCTTCTCTTTTGTTTATTTTTTTAGAAATATCCATCAAAAATAAAGTCTTGACAAATTTCCTATTCATAGATAAATAATATTATGAGTTTTTTCTCTCTTGAGGTGTTTATGGATTATATACTCATACACACCAATTTTTTCTCTGTCCAAAGAGATATATCCACATGAAACCTCTTTACAAAAAAATCCTCTGGGCAATATTTACCCTTATTGCTGTTGCTCTGTTCGGCTATTGTGATTACTACCTCTGGAAGCTGCTTTTTGCAGGAGCGGGAATTGAAGCGAAAATGCTCTGTTCGAGTGTATTCATTTCAAACCGGACACCTGAGTCCGTATTAAGCGAAGACCTTCACCACAGGGTAAATTATATCCGACTCGAGGTTAATGCTGTAAAACGTTCGGTAACTGCCACGGCTTTTGGTATTATCAAGCGTCACGCGGTCTTTCGTGAAGGATTAGGCAGCACACTTCTTGCGGATATCACAGAAGATGAACTGCGCTCACAGGTAACCGTCGATCTCAGGCCAAAACCTTCAAAGTCACGGCTATTAACATGGCCTGCAGGGGATGCCAAACCCGATAGAGAAACTCCGGCAGGGATAAATGATAAAAAACTGAAGAGTATTCTGGATAAAGCGTTTTCAGAACCTGATCCGAAACTGCATCGCAGAACGAGAGCTGTGGTCGTTGTGTATGACTGCCTTATCGTTGCCGAGCGTTATGCTCCGGGATTTACCGCAGATACCCCTCTTCTCGGTTATGGAATGACAAAGAGTGTAATGAACGCTCTGGTCGGTATTCTGGTTAAAGAGGGCAAGCTTGATATTATGCAACCAGTGTCCGTGCCGGAATGGAATAATCCAAACGATCCGCGAAGTGCGATAACACTTGACCAACTCCTCAGAATGAGCAGCGGACTTGAATTTGATGACTCCAATCCACCGCTTACCGATTCAGTTATCATGTTCGGAAGCGCCGACATGGCTGCTTATGCGGCGAACAAGCCACTTATTACCCAACCTGACACCGAATGGTCGAATTCGAACGGCACAACAAACATCATTTCCCGTATACTCCGTGAAAAAATCGGCGGTGATACGGCAGATTATTTCACATTCCCGCGTAATTCCCTGTTTGACCGTATCGGTATGCGCAGCGCGGTAATTGAGCCGGATGCCGCAGGAAATTATGTCGGATCCACCTATATGTATGCCACCGCAAGAGACTGGGCCCGTTTCGGCATACTCTACCTTCAGGACGGTATTTGGGAGAGTGAACGCATTCTTCCCGAAAGATGGGTGGAATATAGTGTTACACCAACACCGACCGATCCGTTGGGTGAATACGGAGCACATTTCTGGACAAATGCCTCCGGCATAAAAAACCGTGAGAAAGGGCAATGGCCGAACCTTCCCTCTGACGCTTTTTTCGCACTTGGCCATGACGGGCAAAGTTTAACCGTTATTCCTTCCCGAAAGCTTGTCGTTGTCCGTCTCGGACTTACTCAGGACCCCGAATCATGGAATCTCGACTCATTCATAGCCGATATTCTCGATGCATTGCCGTAAACTCCGATAAATGGGGTTAACGTAAGTGAAGTAGGAGGATAGTACCCACCTTTTTTCAACAAGACTATCTGCCTATGCTCATTTCTGTTTTTTTATTATACCTTCAGATACCGGTATGTTTAAAAACGATACAAAATTCGACAATACCGTACATGTAGTATATTGAAGTCAAAAGATACGTATTTTTTTTAAAATCAAGTATTTAGCTGCTTATTATCAATCATTCCCGCGACATTTCTGTCGAATATATAACATTTAATATTATAAGGTTGATATCGTGTATTGCCAATAATATCAATATGTTATGGACTCTTGTTGGAGACTTGGCATAACTGTTGCTTTAAATAATGTTAAATAAATATCGGCTAAATACAGTCAGGAGGTTATAATAATGTATTTTTTGATCATACATCTTATGCTGGTGTCTGTGTTTTATACCTTGTATTCTCACAGAGTAGCTGCGGAAGAAACAAAAGTTAAAGATACAGAACCCCGGATTCAAAGTCAGTCATTTATCGATGAGAATGGTGACGGTATCTGTGATTTTTACCTTTGGAGCGGTTCTTCACAAAAATCTGTTCAAAATAAAAGCACAAACTCCAACAATGTTGCTGAAAACACTATGTCGGAAAAAACCGGTGTTAACGATGGTAAGATAATCCGAACGGACCGTGGAAAACAAACCGTGAAAAAAAATGATACATTTATAGAACCTGAAGTGGTAAAAAATAACACAAAAAACAGGATTAACAGAAAAGAAAAAATGCATAAGTAAATATATTAATTTACATTGATTGGTAGAAAAAAGGCGCCCGGTTTGGACGCCTTTTTCCTTTTGGCAGGGGGAGGAAATTATGCTATTGTTGTAAGTAATGCACCGGCAGATGCAAAAATCATTGAGTAAATTGCTGCGAACCAGACTATTCCGGCGGTAATTATGGCGGCTTTCGTTTTCATGAGTAAATCCTCTATGGTTTCATATGATTGTTTTCTCTTTCTGAAATATAAGACGAGATATTGACGGAAATAATTTCATAAAAAAAGAAAAAATAAATTTTTCCGAAAAAATTCATAATCAATATTTTGAAATGGGTTGTAAATCATGTATCATTATTGTGTATTTCACACTAACCGATAAAATGCCGTATTACGAATTTAATCTCAATTTTCAGGGGATTGGCGGAGTGAATAAACAAATAACAATAAGGCCGTATGAACACGCAGATTTAAAAACCATATCGGAAATTGAGAAGGAAACATTCGGTTTCGTGGCGTACCCAGCTTTCTTTTTCCGGCAGGCTTATGATATTTTAAGCGATTTGTTTCTTGTTGCAGAGTCTGTCGATGGGAAAATATTAGGGTATGTTATGGGTGCATTTGAAACCGGCTCCTGTGATAGCTGGATACTGTCTCTGGCAGTGGCAAAGGAGCATCGCAGGCAAGGTGTTGCACATGCACTAATGGAACAATTGCTCCAAAAGCTCATTGCACGCGGCGCCGAGAGTATATTGCTCACTGTAGATCCAGATAATACTGCTGCCGTTTCATTTTACAGGAAACAGGATTTTCATGAGATCAGGGTGGAAAATGACTACTTCGAACCGAAAGACAAAAGAGCTGTCATGAGAAAAAAGTCAACATAGCGGTAACTATGAATTTTGGGGTTCGGGATATTCACAAGGAAAGGCATGAGGTTAATGAAGAAAAAGTTTTTTAACTCTTCATGATATTACTGTTTTTCATGGTTGATTTACTAATAATAAACCTCATACAATGTTTTCCTTTTCCTGCCATTCATCGATCCATTCCTTTATTGTATCTTTTCCCCTGTGATGAGTTTATGTGCTTCCGAACGATATCATTGCACTTTCCTTATCATTTACTCCTACTATGTCATCACCGAATAGCTCAATAATATGTTTTTTAAAAAGAATAACATAGTATGACGAATTAGCCCGGATTATTCATAAAAAAGGCAGTGCATCAACGTAAATAATTGTTTATATTAAGGTTAAGAGTGCCGAACACAAACAA
>JAFGMP010000136.1 GCA_016927495.1 Candidatus Latescibacterota bacterium
CGAAAGGACGGCATCATCATAACAAAAATGCACCGTCTGGATGACGATACCTATATTGAAGGTATGGCGTTGTTGTTTAAAGCAATTAAGGATCAGGATTCTGTTCCATGTGTCCAGTTATTCCATGCCGGAAGAAAATCGCTGAGTGCATTTACCGGAGTCCAGCCGATAGCGCCCTCGCCAATACCCCATCCAAATTATAAGGATATACCCCGCGAGCTTTCGGTGGATGAAATACATGAGCTGGTGAGCTGTTTTGGGCAGGCTGCACGAAGGGCTAAAAAAGCCGGTGCTCAAATGATCGAGATGCACGGCGCTCATGGGTACCTGATTTGTCAGTTTCTCTCGCCGTTTTCCAATAAACGCAGGGACGTGTACGGAGGCAGCACGGAAAATCGGACGAGGTTCTTGTGTGAAATTTTACTGGCTGTCAGGTCGAACGTTGGAAAAAAATATCCCATATGCTGCCGTATCAGCGCTGATGAATATATCGAGAGCGGATTAACCGTCGAGGAATCAACGTATATTGCACAAATACTTGCAGATTCAGGCGCAAATATTATCAGTGTCTCAGCCGGAATCGACAGCGATGTCTGGGCACCGGGCAAAGATGACGGCAGACGGTGTTATGCACACCTTTCCCGTAAGATAAAAGAGGCGGTGAAAGTTCCGGTTATCAGTGTGGGAAATATTCTCGATATCAATGATGCGGAGATAGTACTGCAGTATGGCGATGCGGATATGGCAGCTATGGGAAGAGAGCTTATTGCCGATCCATATCTGGTGAAAAAGACTGTACAGGGGCAAACGGCTCAAATCGACGGATGTATTCAGTGCAGAAATTGTCTGGTTTCCCTGGTGGAATCTCACATGACCTGCACGGTGAACAGCAATCTGTAATAATAAGTAATATTTGATCTGTATTCGATATATGGTAAACAAATTATAATAACAGAATCAACAGCCTCTGCTGAAGGGACCGATATACTCTTTATAGATCACTGACGCATGGCGCCGGCCTATGGAAACTGAACTACAATATGTTTTTTGTCGCACCGAAAGTACTGCCTGATTTCACATACGGAATTAAGGTGCCATGATGTCAATATATTTCACGGACAAAACGCCGGAATTACCACAATTAGATAATATAATTCCATGTAATAATTATGTAAGCTGTTATTAATCAATAACTTATATTTAAACAACCGTATTGGAATATATTTTGCGGATTTATGGGGTTAATTTCGTTAAAAACCGGTTACTCATTACTATGGAAATATTATGGTTGAACAAACAGCATTACAGGGTAATAACGCTTTTGCATTTCTATGTAGAACATTTGAAAATATTGAACCGGGCAGAGCTTTCCGGGTACGAATAACTGACAGGAGCGCAGAAAAAAAACAAACGGAGATAAGGGCAAAAATTACCATTGCAGGATTCTCTGAAGAAGTACGGAAGAAACAAAAGAATCTCGGTAAAATTACTGAAAAACGCGGATCTGTCATGTTGTACGGCGACGATCACCCGGATTACTGTATAACCTTGGAAAACGGTGGTAAGGTCAAAGTTTTCCAGTTGAATGAAGCCAAAGTCACAATTACAGGATTTGGCGACAGCATCATTAGCATTTCATCCGGGAATTGGGAAAATGAATCTGCCATTGGTGTTTATCTCAAGAATGTTTATACAGGAACAGAAGCTCAAAAATATTTGACACATGTTTTGATGAAAACAGTCAATACAGGGACGTATAAAGCACGGCTGGGTAAATGGGTAAGCAAAAAATCATATGACAGGTCACTAAAAAAATACCAGTCTGATTTAATGGCAATCGGTGAATATGTAAAAAGTGTCGAGAACGATTTACTCAGAACGACACACATCGGGGCTGATATAAGTAATATTGATTTTATTGCAGGTAAACCGTCTCAGAACGTCGATCACACTCTCAAAGCAAAATATACATACGATACAACAACGGTTAAATTCCACAGTATGGTAATAGAAGCAGATACCACAGGTAAAGAGATCGGTACTCAAAAATCACAAAGCTCTTATGTATATCTCATCGGAACGTCGTTCAATTCACATGTAAATCTTGTGATAATTCGTCACAACAAGAATACATAAGACCACTATTATTTTTTGTTGTTTTTCATTTAAAAAACAAAACAGGCGTAATGTATAAGAATATTGAAAAAGGCGCTCATCTATAAAACTGAGTTGCCTTTTTTTATTCAATAAAAATATTTACCTGTTTTCGTTCTTATGTGTTGCGTCTCAAAAGCTTTTTTGGTATTATGAGATATTAAAGCACAAAGGTTATTATATTCTTACCCATCGGAAGATCAGGAGGCTTTTGTGAGCGATGCACTAATTAAGACTTCGATGCCTGATGTACCTCTTTATGCCCGCGGCAAGGTACGTGATGTATACGATCTCGGCGATAAACTTCTGATTGTTGCGACAGACCGGATCAGTGCGTTTGATTGTGTTATGCCTAATGGTATTCCAGGGAAAGGGAAAATTCTGACCGAAATGTCTCTTTTCTGGTTTGATTATGTAAGCGATGTGGTTCCCAATCACCTCATTTCGGCCCGATTTGACGATTATCCTGAAAATCTCAGGGAGTATCGTGATCAGATCGAAGGAAGATCGATGCTGGTAAAGAAAGCACAGCGTATTGACGTCGAGTGTATCGTGAGGGGATATCTGTCAGGCAGTGGATGGAAAGAATATATGAACACCGGCGCAGTTTGCGGTATCAAACTTCCTTCAGGACTCAAAGAATCGGAGAAACTCCCCGAAAGCATTTTTACTCCTTCGACGAAGGAGGAATCAGGGCATGATCTGAATGTCAGTTTTGATGTTATCGTTGACATGATAGGATCGAAACAAGCGGTTGAAATACGTGATCTGTCAATCGCGGTTTATGAAAAAGCACGGGCATATGGTGAGAAAAAAGATATTATAATTGCCGACACCAAATTTGAGTTCGGAGTGGTTGACGGTCAAACGATACTCATCGATGAGATCCTGTCACCCGATTCCTCACGTTTCTGGCCTGCCCGTGAATACGAGACGGGAAAATCGCAGAAATCGTTTGACAAACAGTTTGTCAGGGATTACCTGAACGGTCTTGACTGGGACAAAACACCACCGGCGCCCGAGCTTCCTGCTTACATAGTTGAAAAAACGTTTGAAAAATACAGGGAGGTACGAGATCTCCTTATTACATAGTCATTAACATATTCGCTTAAAAAAAAGAAAAGCGGGGGAATTCTGAGTATGAAAGTAACACGCGCACTGATCAGCGTATCGGATAAATCCGGAATAGTTGAGTTTGCCCGTGATCTTGCCGGTTTGGGTGTTGAGATAATTTCCACCGGCGGCACAGCCCGTGCCATCAGAGAGGCTGGAATTGAGGTGACATCAATCGATCAGGTGACCGGATTTCCCGAAATCCTCAACGGCAGAGTTAAAACATTGCACCCCAAAGTTCATGGTGCTCTTCTTGCTGTCAGGGATTCCGCTGACCACATGAAACAGCTTGAAGAAAACGATATCGAATTAATTGATCTTGTAGTAGTAAATCTGTATCCTTTTGAAAAAACCATAGAAAAAGAAAATGTTACCATCGAGGAAGCGATTGAAAATATCGATATTGGCGGCCCGACAATGTTGAGGAGCGCTGCCAAGAACAACAGGTATGTCGGTGCGGTAACCGATCCTGCCGATTATGGCCTCGTACTCGATGAACTGAAGTCTATCGGAGAATTATCCGATAGAACAAGGCAGTATCTTGCAGCAAAAGTTTTTAAACATACCGCAAGGTACGATGCAGCAATAGACCGTTTTTTGTCGGAGCGTTTTCCAGGGTAATAAAACGGAAATTTTTTAAAAAGAGTCTTTTTTGTCCGTTACTTTTTTCAAGTATCAGTTTGAAGTTAATTTTATTATTGAATGATTGAAATCTTGCATATTGACCTTATAAACTCTTTATCCGGAATTTTAATATGAGTATGTTGACAGGATTGATGTCATGTGACATAGGTATTGATCTGGGCACGGCTAATATTTTGATATATGTTCGCGGCGAGGGCATTGTGGTGAACGAGCCTTCGATTGTATCCGTTGAGTCAAAAACGAGGCATGTACTCGCTGTAGGCCATGAAGCAAAAGAAATGGTGGGGCGGACACCAGGTGAAATTGTCACAGTCCGCCCGCTGAGGGAAGGTGTTATTGCCGATTTCGAGGTAACCGAAGAAATGCTCAGAACGCTTCTGAGGCGTGTGATAAAGAATCGTTTTCTGGTCAGGCCGAGAATAGTTGTGGGCGTTCCTTCGGGTATTACGGAAGTTGAAAAGCGGGCGGTACGTCTTTCAGCCGAGCGTGTAAATGCCCGTGAAGTTTATCTTGTTGGCGAACCAATGGCCGGCGCTATAGGCGTTGGTATCAATGTGCACGAACCTGTCGGGTCAATGATTATCGATATCGGCGGCGGCACATCCGAAATCGCGGTAATAGCGTTGTCAGGTATTGTAAACGGTGCTACCTCGATCAGGATAGGCGGCGATAAACTCGATGATGCTATCGTTCAATACCTGAAAAAGAATTATAACATTTTAATCGGCGAACGAACGGCGGAAGAGATTAAAAAAGAAATCGGCAGCGCATGTAAATTGGATGAAGAGTTGGAAACCCAGATAAAGGGCCGTGATCTTGTGGCAGCAATTCCGCGAACCATCACGGTAAGTTCTGTCGAAATTCGCGATGCTCTTGCCGAGCCGCTCAATGCCATCACAGAGGCCGTTATGCTTTCATTGGAACGAACGCCTCCCGAAGTGGCAGCCGACATACTTGACAGAGGCATTATACTTACCGGAGGGGGTGCGCTTCTCCGAGGCCTTGACAGACGGCTGAGAGATGAAACCAATCTTCCTGTACATGTCGCCGAGGATCCCCTTACGTGTGTTGTACGTGGGACGGGGAAAATACTTGAAAATATTGCTGCTTACAGAAAGGTTCTTTTTTGATCGATGAGAAGAGCCCTCCTTTTCATCACGGAGCATAGACGTACGGTTAGTTTGTTTATGACGTTGTTCCTCTCTGTCTCCATGATGCTATTGGGTGAAAGTTCCAAAACTCATTTTGCCCGTGCTGTTTCAACGGCTGTGTTTAATACAGGCCGTTTTACTTTTTCATGGGGTATTTATATACTTGACCTCTGGCATGAGAATAAACGTCTGAGGCTGCAAAATCTCGAGCTTTCCGACCAAATAAACTACAGTAACACAGCTATTCGTGAAAATGAGAGGCTCAGGCGACTGTTGGGTTTCAGACAGCACCTGTCCATGAAAGATTCGGTAATAGTAGCCACAATTGTTGGCCGTGATGTGGACCGTATCGTTAATACCCTAATTGTAAATGTGGGTGAACGTGACGGTGTTAAGAAGAACATGGCGGTTGTTACTGCTGAGGGACTTGTAGGCAAAGTTTATGAGAACTACAGGTCATCCTCGAGTGTCCAAATATTAACGGACGTTAACTCCAGGGTATCTGCTTATGTGGAAAATACCGATATTCTAGGTATAGTAAGCTGGCGTGGAGGGACTAATCTAATGATGTACGGCCTGCTTCGCCAGAAGATACCGAAAAAAGGAGAACGGGTATATACGACAGGAGTTGGCGGTGTTTTTCCTCCAGGGCTTCTCATCGGAACTGTGGAGGAAAGGTCGGACAGCGGAATTGAACTGTACGCAAGCGTTTATGTCAAACCGGCTGTTGATTTTTCACAGATTCAGGAGGTTTTTATTCTTAAAGGTTCCGAGAGATCGGAAGTTTGGGATGATGGAGAGGGAACAGGTGTATTTAAAAGACCTGAAACACAATGATTACATCATATGAAAACTATTAAAAATATTTTACTCATAGCACTGGCGCTTCTGATTCAGTCATCTATTCTTGGCCGTTTCGATATATACGGCATAAGACCGGATTTCGGCATGATGGTATTATTATATATCGCAAACACTTCAAGCTCTGTTGAAAGCATACTGTACGGATTCATGATCGGTTTTTTACAGGATGTCTATTCACCCGAGTATCTTGGATTCAATGCTTTAACAATGTCGATTATCGGTTATCTTCTCGGATTTGTCAGTGAACGGATTACTACGGAAAAACTACCTGCACGAATAATCGTTACGTTGTTTGCATGTTTGCTGCATGATATGCTCTATCTAATATTATATTCTCATCTGGATTTAACATTATTATCAAATTTGTTTATTTTGACCGGTCTTGCTGGAGCAGTATATACGACAGTTTTATCGGTTTTGCTCATCACATTATGGGAATGGGCAGAAAACGGAGGTTTATTTGTTATTGTCAATGAACTCCTGGGAAGCAGAAGATAGAGGATTCAGGAAAAAGCCCTGGCCGCTGATTACACTCGCCCTGATCCTGGTAGCTGTATTAGGCCTGCGTCTTTTCAAATTGCAGGTTCTAAGCTGGCAGGTTTACCTTGAAGAATCCGATGATAAACGTATCAAGCGAGAGGTGATCGAGGCCCCGCGCGGATACATATATGACAGAAATAACGTGGTTCTTGCCGAAAATCGCATGAGTTATTCTATAACTCTTGATCCTTTCGAAAGACATAGATTTAATGAAACTGTCCCCCGTCTTGCAATGTTTCTTGGTGAAAATCCTGATGATTTTACAGAAAAAGTCAAAGAGATAACCTACAAAAAAAGCAATCCCCAAAAAGTAAAACGTGATGCGGATTTCCGCCTTGCATCCATTGTGGAAGAGCATAACCTTGAACTTCCCGGAGTGGTTTGTGTCTTTGACCAGCGCCGTAATTATCCTCAGGGTCCGCTGGCAAGTCATGTTCTTGGATATATTGGTGAGTTGACCCCTGAAGAACATGATAAATTACGTGACAAGGGTTACTATTACGGACAGGGAATAGGCAGATCGGGGGTTGAACGTATGTATGAGGATGTCCTGAAAGGTAAGAACGGTGCAAAATTTGAAGAACGCAATTATATGAACCGCGTTGTCGAGATATCTGATGAGGTGGAACCGGATCCTTACATTCCCGGCAAAGATATTAACCTTACTCTGGATGTCCGTCTTCAGATATCTGCCGAAGAGGCATTTGGGGATAGCGTGATCGGGGCTATTGTAGCTTTAAACCCGAAAAATGGTGAAATTTTAGTGATGGCATCCCACCCGTCATACGACCCAAACCAATTTGCACGTGTTATGACGGAATCGGAATATAAAAAACTGCAAAATGATCCCGACAAACCCCTTTTTAACCGTGCCATACAGGCAACCTATCCGCCGGGTTCACCCTTTAAACTGCTTATGGCGCTTACCGGATTAAATAACGGATTTACCGAGCAGTCGAAGTTTTCACCCTGTAACGGTGGTTATTACTTTGGCAGATGGTATAAATGTTGGGAGGATAGAGGGCATGGCTCGCTCGATATGGTCGGAGCAATAGAGAATTCATGTAATGTCTATTTTTACCAGCTTGGTCGTAAAATCGGTTTGGAGAAATGGAATGATATGGGGCGGCTGCTCGGTATCGGGGAAATAACCGGCATCGATCTTTTCAATGAAGAACGGGGTATTCTTCCCGGCGCTGATTATTACCAAAAAGTTGGCGTGGCATATTCTCCCGGCATGATTCTTAATCTTGCCATCGGGCAAGGTGAAACGTTAGTAACTGTTCTTCAGCTTGCCCGTTATACCGGAATTATTGCCATGGAAGGCCTTAATATTAAACCTCATCTCAATATTGAAAAATATGAAGAACCTGAAAGGATAGCCGGCATTTCCAGTCATTCTTTTCAAATCGTTAAACTTGGCATGAGAGGCGTAATTAACAGCCCTTCAGGAACCGCAAAAACCGCACGGATTCCCGGGCATATTATTGCGGGAAAAACAGGAACCGCACAGAATCCCCATGGCGCAGACCATAAATTATTTATTGCATTTGCACCCTATGACGATCCGGGAATTGCTATTGCCTGTGTTGCGGAAAATGCCGGTGATAATATCGGATCTCTTGCCGTAAAAATTGTAAAACAGGTTCTTCAGGACTATTTTACCTATTATCCTGACAATACAGTGGTGAAAGATGATTAAACTGCTTATCGACAGAAATATGGATTATGGCCTTATCCTCTCAGTATGTGTTTTAATGGCTGTCGGTGTGCTTATGATTCACAGCGCAAGTGCGGGGGATAATGTCGACTCTGCCAATATCTGGCAAAAACAGTTGGTTTGGTCGATAATGGCGTTTGTCGTTATGATCAGCGTTGTATTTTTACCATTTAAATTTTTGTATTCTCTTTCGTATATATTTTACGGCGTATGTTTATTTCTGCTGATTATGACTGAGATACGTGGAACTATGGGAGGCGGATCCGAACGATGGTTAAATTTCGGACCTATGAGGTTTCAGCCATCCGAATTTATGAAAATAGCAACTATACTTGCGCTTGCACGGTGGCTTTCATCAAAAAATAACAGGCCAACATCGTATAAAAAGCTATTAGTACCTTCACTTATAGTTTTTTTGCCAATGGCATTCATTGCAAAGCAACCTGATCTGGGTACATCACTTGTCTTTTTCGCCATAATTTTCCCCATGCTTTACTGGGCCGGGCTCGATACTGTCAGGTTGTTTTTCCTGGTAGCTCCAATTCTCTCAGCAGTATTCAGTGCGCCTTTTCTGCCTTTCTCAAGCTGGGTCTGGATTGTCTTCATGTTTGTGGTTCTGGCCATTCTGTATTACTCACGGTATACCCTTCAGGGTATGATATTCAATATCGGCGCCAACATTTTTGCGGGTATTGCCACACCCTATGCATTCGGAAAACTCAAACCTTATCAGCAGAAACGAATAACGACATTTATCAATCCTGAGGCTGACCCTCTCGATTCAGGATATCAGATTATAAATGCAAAAATTGCACTTGGTTCCGGTGGTGTGTTCGGAAAGGGACTGGGTGAAGGCCGCTATACCGAACTTGGGTTTCTGCCGCGCTCCCATACGGATTTCATTTTCAGCGTTATCGGTGAGGAGTTCGGATTCGTCGGCTCAATATTTGTGCTCGGCGTAATCTTTTTTCTTGTTTACAGGGGCATTGTAATTGCTTCTGTGGTAAAAAATCCTTTTATGTCAATAGCAGCGGTCGGTATTTCCACTGTTTTCATATTTCATATGTTTGTTAATGTAGGTATGGTTGCCGGAATAATGCCGGTAACCGGGTTGCCGCTCCCGTTCATTTCATATGGCGGATCGTCATGCATGACAAGCGCCGCTCTTATCGGTTTACTTTTGAATTTCAGCATCAATCGTCACGAATATTGAAAGGTTATTTATGCATCCGACAATAATATCATTTGGCCCTCTGGCAATACGAAGCTATGGCCTTATGCTCGCAATAGGTTTTTTAGCCGGAATTTTGCTTGCCGCCCGTAGAGCCGAGAAAGTCGGCGAGTCCTCCGAGCATATCTACAATCTTTCGGTCTGGATAGTGATATCCTCGCTTCTGGGCTCGAGAATTTATTATGTCGTAACACATTATCACGAATACCGTGCGAGCGGAAACATTTCATTTTTTCGACGAATTTTCGTTGAATTCAAGAACATGTTCTGGCCGGTTTCATCGGACGGGAAAATAGGGATTGACGGTCTGGTACTCTATGGCGGCCTTATCCTTGCCACAATAGCAGTTGCGATATACATGAAAAAATATGGCCTGAGTTTACCCATGTACATGGATATACTGGCCCCCTCCATCGGACTTGGCGAATTTTTCACACGTATCGGCTGTTTTCTCAACGGCTGCTGTTTTGGCCGTCCCACAGAATCTTTTTTCGGTATGGTGTTTCCTGATAATTGTTCTGCCGGGTATTATTATCCGGATACCCATATTCATCCGTCACAACTTTATAATTCGTTTGCCGGACTCGTCATTTTAATTTTGCTGCTTGTCCTCGAACGGTACAAAAAATTTGACGGTTTTACCGCTCTGCTTTTTTTCATTTTGTATTCTGCCGGGCGTTTTATCATAGATTTCACACGGTATTATGAAGCAGAACTGAGTGTATGGGATTTATCTCACAACCAATTGCTTAGTATTGTAGTTTTTACAATTGCCTCCGGACTGCTCATTTATTTTTCCATAAAAAGCAGGCGGTCTGATAGCTGAATATTCTTACAGGAGATATATTGTATGCCGATTGTCACTATAAAAGCCGCTAAATACGGCGATGTGCTGTCAAAAGACCTTATTATCAACGATGTTACATTATTCGAAGCTGGAACGGTACTTTCACGTCAGCGCCTGGAAATTCTCGAAACGCTTGGTGTTACTACTCTTTCGGTTGACAGCCGGTCGACAAAATATAAAAATATCAATGAGATATTTGCAAATATCGATAAACGTTTCAGTTATGTCGAAGAAAGATCCTTTATGATGGTTGTCAAATCATGGGTGAAGGATATTGTCAGAGAAATGGGTACCTGAGATGTTAAAACCAACAATTGACCGTGAAAAAGTGCTAAAAGCGCTTCCTTCCATCAAATCATTTCCGAACGTTCCCAAAGTGGCCGTGCCCATAATTCAGATGGCAAACGACGAAAACAAATCGTTTGCCGATCTGGCGAAAGTCATCGAGACCGACCCTGAATTATCGGCGCGAATCCTGACAATTGCAAATTCGGGTTTTTACGGCTTTAAACGTCAGATAAAATCGATAAACCATGCGCTCGTAATGCTCGGTTGGAATGCGGTAAAAATGATAGCGCTCGGTTCCACGATTCTTACCAGAATGTGCGCTCAGGACCGTGCAACTTTCAACCATTCGATGAGAACAGCGCAGATAGCACGGTTTCTTGCAATGGAGGCAAATTTTTACAAAGTTGAGGAAATCGCCGTTGTCGGGCTTTTGCATGATTTCGGTATAATAATTCTCAAAATGTATTTTCCCGACGAGTATATGAAAGCGCTTCAGTTCTCCATCGACAACGGATTGCCGTTACATATCGGGGAACGTGAAATTCTTAACGTCGACCATGCGGATGTGGGAGGCTGGACCCTTCAGGAATGGGATCTTCCCGAAAACATAACCGAATCCGTCGCTAAACACCATTCATATGACCCTTACAGCTACCATGCCCGTAAAACAGCGGTTATTCATCTTGCAGATATTTTAGCCACTGCGGTCGACGTCAACGGTCCGGCATGGGAAAAAGTCCCGGAGATATCAGCATCGGCTCTGGAAACGCTCGGATTTTCCAACTCCGAGTTGAAAGACATGCTTCTGACCATCATGAAAATGAAACTCGACCCTCTAATCGTTTGAAACCCATGCAAACCGGTCTATGTAAAAACAAACATGTCACCGTTATGGGTCTCGGAAGTTTCGGTGGCGGCGCAGGAGCCGCACGATTCTTATCCGAACAGGGCGCTCATGTAACCGTGACCGATACCAAAAATGAAGCCGCTCTCGGAGAATCGATGAGGTTGCTTGACGGCCTCGGAATTCGGTTTGTTCTCGGCAGGCATGAAATGTCGGATTTCATCGGCGTCGATATGGTTGTGGTAAATCCCGCAGTGCCTAAGAATTCCGAATACATCGCAACCGCCCGTGCCACGGGAGCAACACTCACTACTGAAATCGGCCTGTTTGCCGGTTTGTGCCCGGCACCCGTATGCGGTATAACAGGCTCGAACGGCAAAACTACAACAGTATCGATGGTCCGATCAATCCTTGAAGAATCAGGACAGCAATTCTGGATAGGCGGAAATATCGGCGGTTCGCTGCTTAATGATCTGAACCGGATTACACCGGATGACCATATTGTACTCGAACTGTCATCATTTCAGTTGGAATGGCTCGATGAGATGTCATGGAGCCCGCACATTGCAGCAATTTTAAACATCATGCCCAATCATCTCGACCGTCACGGCACCTATGAGGCATATCGCACGGCGAAAGCCTCCATACTCACTCATCAGTCGCCCGGGGACACGGCAATTCTGGTAAAAAATGACTCAGGATCGGCATCGATGGCACAATATGTCAAAGGTAAAACTGTTTGGGTTGGAACAGACATTACCGGAGATGGTGTTACGTTTAAAGATGAGTGGATCACGGAACACAGAGGTGATCATACTTATAAAATCCTTGACTCCCGCAGCCTGCTTGTCCCCGGTAAACACAACATCCTCAATGCAATGGCTGCTGCGTCCTGCTCAATCGAATTCGGTATAGGTTACGATTGCATAAAAAGCGGGCTTGAAAGATTTCGCGGTATACCTCACAGGCTGGAGTTCGTCGGGGAACATAACGGTGTTCTGTTTTATAACGACTCGAAGGCAACAACTCCCGAGGCAACAATTGCAGCGGTTACATCGTTCGACAGACCGGTGATCCCTATACTGGGAGGTTATGATAAAGGAGTGTCTTTCAGGGAAATGACGGATCATATGGCTGGATTTGTTAGCCGTGCGGCGCTTATCGGTACTACAGCCCCTGTGATATCACATGAGCTTGAAAGGGTCGGGATTGAATCGGAGATATATCCATCATTTGAAGAAGCATTCACTGCATGTGTAAAACTTGCACAACACGGGGACATTGTTATACTGACTCCCGGCTGTGCTTCTTATGATATGTTCGCTAATTATGAAGAACGCGGCGAAATATTCAAGAAACTGGTACGAGAATTATCCGAATGAATCATATAAATGGGAGACTGTGTGGAAATCGAAACCGAAATTAAATTCACCATACCCGATAAAGAAATATTTAACCGTGTTCCGAAGTGTACTGAAATTGCATCGTATACAACGGTTGACCGCGGAGTAAAACAGCATATCGACACTTATTTCGACACTGACGGCTTCCGGTTGTACCACGAAAAGGTTGTATTCAGGCTCAGAACATCGGAGAACAGAACCATTCTAGTTTGCAAAACCCAGATACCTTCTGAAAATGGCATATATCGCCGGGAGGAAACAGAAGCTGAAACCGATTGTACGCCCGAGGAAGTTTGCTCCGGCAATATACCCGATCTTCAACCTTTCAGGATTCTTCACGATCTTCTCGGAGATGTGCGGTTGATTCAAAGTTTATGTGTGATCAATAATCGTCATACTATATTGTTATGTCGCAATGACGAACCGTACTTTGAGCTTGTGCTCGATGATGTGACTTTCACCGGTCACGGAGGAACACATAAAGTTCTTGAACTCGAGGTCGAGTCGATCACCGGTACGACAGAAGACCTTCACCACATCGGCAAGTGGCTGAGCGACAGGTTTGACCTGAAACCGGCCGGGCCATCCAAATACATCCTCGGTATGGATCTTGTCGGTAATGTGGAATGAAAATGGGCAGGTTTGGAACCTGCTCCCTACAGTATTTGTTATCTATATTCATGTGCTATTTTTTAAAGATTGTCTGAACCATGATTTTTTAAATAAATGATTCCCATGATAAAAATCTGATCCACACACAATTCAACCTAACCAAACCTCAATATTTTCAACATATTACCAATAAATACA
>JAFGMP010000137.1 GCA_016927495.1 Candidatus Latescibacterota bacterium
CCCTTGCCGTCCGGCTAACAGTTCCCCCTGTCGGGCCTGTAGAGGACTTACACCTCCAAGTGAGTGCGCCCTGCCGGGCGCACTTAAGAAAAGACCCGGTTTTTCATCTTTCCGGGTCTTTATTTTTTCCGCACTGAAAATTTAAACCGGTTGCTTACAGGTTGCAAAATTTGGTACAGTTTTTACGTCCTCTCTATTAAAAGATGTAGATTGGGCTTTACGATTATTATGGGATGGAGCATCAAAAACATTTACAATGTCTCCGTATCCTGTGTTGAGTTATATTAAGTGAGATATTTCAAGAATGAATTACTGAATCAAAAAGGAGTAGATTATGGATAACTACTGGCAAACAGTGATTGGCCGACAGTTCGCTGCGGCGATCCAGATGATGCGCTTATCCATTCAAGCCTGCCCGGATGATCTTTGGGACGATTGCACAGATGGCTCGCCATTCTGGCACCTGGCTTACCACACTTTGTTTTTCACCGACTTCTACCTATCGGAGGATGACAATGCGTTCAAGCCGATGGACTACCATGAAGACAAGGCACACTTCCTTCCGGGCGACTACCAGGAGTTCGGCGGAATTGTCACCACGCCCGAGAAGGCCTTCACACAGGATCAACTGCTGGATTATGCCGATCACTGCTTGCGTAAATGCCAAGAAACGTTCGAGAAGCTGACTAATAAACGGGCTCTTGAGCGCTGTGGCTTCTGGTGGTACGAGCTGAACGTAGGCGAGTTCTTACTCAATAATCTCCGCCATACTCAGCACCACACCGGTCAATTGACTCTTCTACTCCGCCGCCGTGCCAACATCGGCATCGACTGGTTAGGTACAAGAGACAACCAACCACCACTTTCGACATGGTGAATGATTGTTTGCCTCAACTCTGAGTGGCAAAATGAAAATAAATACGCTTTGAATGCAGTACCAGCAACCGAGTTAGTATATAATGCAAACTGACGTATTAGTGGTAAAAAAAAAATCACGTTTTGTGGGTTGGCAACCAGTCGCTGTTTTTGGTGTGTATTTTTTCTAATTTGCGCATTGATTCGGACGCTGCCAACCGAATGTGATTTCAGCGTTTGGCGCTTTAGGATAGATTTATCTTTTATCAAAGTTTTATGCATTAAACGGCAGCGCGCCGGTCATGCACAAGTTCGGCTTGTAGGAGAAAAATGAAAGAATCTGATCTTTATCTGCCACTGAAACATTTTCTGGAATCTCAGCAGTATGAGGTGAAAGGTGAGGTTCTGGACTGCGATGTTCTGGCGGTACGCGGTAAAGAAGCTCCGGTCGTCGTGGAACTCAAGCTCTCTCTCAATCTCGACGTCGTTCTTCAGGCAGTTCAAAGACTATCGCTGACCCCGAAAGTGTACATCGGTATCCCCAGACACTGTAAGACCTTGAACAGGAGGCGGAGGCACATTATCAAGCTGCTGAGGATGCTTGGTTTGGGATTAGTGGTGATTGACACGGAACGGGAAACCGGCAGCGTAGAGGTGTTAATCGACCCCGGCGAGTACAAACCTCGCAAATCCAAGCACCGTCGGGAGCGCCTGCTTGGCGAGTTCATAAAACGGGTAGGCGATCCGAACCTTGGCGGGACAGATAAAAGAAAGGGCATTTTGACTGCCTACCGGCAGCAAGCACTGGCAATTGCCCGGTTCCTTCAGGAGCAGGGGCCGACAAAAGCTTCACACATTGCACGGACTCTCCGGGAGCCGAAAGCCAGAGATATCCTATACAGAGACGTGTACGGATGGTTTGACAGAGTGTCACCCGGTGTGTATGAACTCTCACCCCGGGGGAAAGAGGAGATTTCTCTATGGCGGGAAGAAAAAGATGATACAACTTTTGAGAATCCTACAACACATCACAACACGGCCGAACATTCTTCTGATCGAGGACGTGCTAACACACGCCGGTGAACCATATGTTATACCCCTTTATAAATGTAGACACGGCAAATCATTACAACAAGCAAACGGCGTAATATTTTTCTTTCATCATGGTCATCATTTCAACATAGCTATCTGCAAAACAGACGTTCAGTCAATTTTTATTAAACCAAGTTACCAAAAATGCCGGATCACCAATTATCATATTTCTTGACTTTTTTGGGAAACATATGTTTTTTTAAGGGAGAGTCAAAAGTCAATAAATTCAGGGGAAAAATTATGGAAAAAAAACAATATGTTTACTGGGAAGATGAGGGAGTATGGCTGGGTTATCTTTCGGAGTATCCTGACTATATGACTCAGGGTGATTCACTCGATGAACTCACAAAGAATCTTAAGGATATATATAAAGAATTAAACACGGGAAATATCCCTTGTATCCGTAAAGTAGCGGAACTGGAAGTCTCGTGAAACGTAAAGAACTTATACGAAAAATTGAAGAATCAGACTGTTTGTTCATCAGACATGGAGGAAATCACGACTGGTATCATAATCCCACTACAAAAATTTCACAGCCAATTCCAAGAAAAAAACGAAATCAACGAAAATCTCGCCAAACATATTCTAAAAATGCTTGGAAGTAACGACTGATAATGTGCTTTCATTCTTTTATTGAAAAAGATCCGTATGGGAAACATACTGTAGGGGCAGATCTATGTATCTGTCCTCTTTTACCCTTCAATTCAGCGGGAACATGTATTCGGCGAGACGGCTCGATGTTTTGCGAAGGTTAAGACTGACCTGACGTGTTAATCCCTTAAGTACTTTTATTCCGATCTGAGGATATTCTTTAAGTATGTGCTCGAAATTATCACGGGTAAGTATTATCAGCGATACATTGGTATGAGTGCGAACCGTGGCGGAGCGCGGGTAATCGTCAACGATCGTCATTTCACCGATAGACCGTCCCTTCCCGATTGTTGCTATTACAACATCATCCGATGTTTTTGAAGTCTTTAAAACATCCAGTTTGCCATCGACCACAAAAAAAACATAATCACCTTTGTCGCCTTCATGGAATAACACCTCTCCGGCTTTATATCTTTCGGGCTTCATGAATCTTGAGAGAATTTTTATTTCGTTATAACCGAGTTTATCGAAGATCGGAACTTCATTGAGCAGATCGATTGTCTCTTTTGAAATGACGAAACTTCTGTTAAAGGATTGTTTTTGCATTGTGATATATACCCGTATGTAAAAAATTCCCGTTTGATTTCTACTTTATTTTTTATATCTGTGATAAACTGATATCTTATTGGAATGTTTATAACCAATTCACTGTTTATATCGTATTATATAACCAATTAGATTGCACATGCAAATGTAAAGTTCGATTATAGTTTCATTATAGCAAATTATGGTGTATCGAAAAAGGCCATGTTCGCCCATTGAATTCTGTCTTGACTTAAGAACCATACTACCATAGATTTTTCAAATTAATCCTTATTATTATGCAGACACCTAAACTCGGGACTTCGATATGTCTAAATCCGCCATAATTATAGCTTTTATGCTCTGTTCCTCTGTTCCTCTGATTTCAATTGCAGAGCCACTTCCCTACAGCCAACTTGATGTAAAGCCTCTCGATCCGGCAAAAGATATTGAAATAGATCTGTTCATTTCCCACTGGCAGGAATCCATGCCGGGATATTCTCACGGTTCCCTGGTTGAACGTGACATCTTCACACGAAACGAAGGCGATCCCATGGCGCCGAAACGCCGCGGCACTGTTCTGACAGAGGTGAAACGTTTCAGCCATGCAATCCTCGGTGTTAATACATCCACAATTCCAGTGACTCTTACTGATGAGCAGGAGATTTTCTATATCGAGTCAGGTAGTGGTGTCATATCCTCGGGAGGCAAAACATCTTTGTTATACGAGGGCATTGGTGTTCTTATACCGCCTGGTATCGAGTTTACCATGACAAACACCGGTGACGAGCAACTGAGCATGTATGTGATTGTCGAACCCATACCGGAAGGTTTTACACCAAACCGGGAAATACTGGTGAGAGACGAGAACGTTTTGCCTATGTACACAAGCACAGGGCACTGGACTCACATAAACAAGCGCCTGTTCAGACAGGAGGATGGTCTTGCGATCCTTGTCGGTATGGGACCGGTCTGGTTCGATCCGATGACCATGGGTCAACCCCACAGCCACAGCGAGGGTGTCGAGGAAATATGGTTTTCGCTCAAAGGCGATATACATATTCTGCTCGGTAAGGAAATGCGCAAATTCCCTCCCGGTACCGCTTACAAAATTCCTCCGGACAGCAAAACTCCACACTCGACGATAAACGCCTCAAACGAGCGTGTAAAGACATTCTGGCTGATGAAAAATGCCAAACACACCCCCGAACCGTACAGCCAGCTCGATCCGAATCCATATGATCCTTCCACAGAACCGGATATCGATATGTATATTGGCCACTGGATGGAATCATCGCCGCGGTTTACACACGGTTCTCTCATCGAACGTGATGTGCTGACAAAATGCGACGGCGATCCTTTAAAGCCACCGAGAAAAGGCGCAGTGCTCAAGTATGTCAACCGTTTCGTTCATGCCACACTTATGGAACATCATACCACGATTCCGGTGACACCAACCGGAGAGCAGGAACTATTCTACATCCTGACCGGTACTGGTATTCTAAAAAGCGGGGAAAAAATATATGAACTGTATCCGGGAATAACTTTTCTCGTACCGGAGGGTGTGGAATTCACTATGACGAATACCTGCGACGAACCGATGACCATGTATATGGTTGCGGAAAAGGCGATAGAAGGTTTTAAACCGGGTAATAAAATTGTGATTCGTGATGAAAATACCGAACCGTACCACACAAGCACCGCGCACTGGGTGAATACCAATAAATGGCTGATAAAAAAGGATGAGGGGCTTTCCGACCTCGAACTTTTTTTGACGGTGACAATCATGCCGGAGAATTTCGCCCAACCGCACAGTCACGGGGAAGGTGTCGAGGAAATCTGGTGTACAATAAGCGGTGACGTAAAATTTCTGCTCGGTAAGGAAATTCGTGACTTGCCGCCGGGCGCTGCGTACATGATTCCACCGGATGGGAAAACCCCTCATGCCAATTTTAACGTGTCTGAAAAGCCTGCTAAATTCTTCTATTACGGACGGGGTTGGAACAGTCCGAAATAAAAGGGATCAAATCAATCGTTATCCGTGATTATTCTCCCCTGTACTTTGTTAATGCTCAATCCTCCGCTTCCGTCTTCTTCGATGGTTACGTTTTGGGCAACTCTGTCGATAGTAATCGAACCGGAACCGTCATCAACGGTAACATTTCCACCTATGTTTCTGATATTCATAGAACCGGAATTATCGTCAACATTGACATCACCGGTCACTTCTTCGATGTCTATTTCGCCTGAACCGTCATCGATGTCAAGGTTACCGGTAATATTTTCAATCTCTATTCCCCCCGAGCCATCTTCAATATTCACATTACCGTGTACGTCTTCAAGCGTGATATTTCCGGAACCATCGATGATTTTAAGGTTACCCGTGATATTTCTTATTTCAATTGAGCCGGAGCCATCATCGATATCCAAATCCATATTTTTGGGCACAGTCACCGTAAGATTGACAGAAACCTGTGTATTTCGGCCCGAGGATATCCATGATCTTTCAAAATGACAGCAGAGTACAGCTCTGCTTCCTTTTCTTTCCAGGGTCAGTTCAAGATCTTTTTCAACGAGCTCTTCGGCTTTACTGTCTCTGACCTTATCGACACAAATTTGGGCAGAAACCTCAATCTCCTTTGCGGATCTATCATTCGTCACTTTAAGAAATCCGGAGCCGCAATCGATTTCAAGTTTGTTGATATCTTGTGCCGGCAGGGATAATTCCCTTATTTCTTCATAGGCAAAAGCTGAAGACGCACAAAACAGAAAAACCAAAAACTGTACACTGAAAACTCTCATATTTTCCCCTCACAGATTTATCATAGTGAATCTATTGTAATACCACCGTTTGTAGTTCTCACATTCAGAGCGTTGCCTCCGGAACCGATTCTCCCTTTGAGCCTCTTTTTGGAAATCTCATCAACGGTCATAAGCAAATCATTTCCTTTTATTTGCCCATTTGTCGTTCTCATATCGATATCGGCATGTATGTTTTCAGGAATAGTTAACCGCACCGATCCGTTTGTGGTGCTGATATCGACATCATCGGTAAATTTGGAGAATGATACATCGATGTTGCCGTTCGTGGATCGTACCTTTGAAATTCCGGCAGCGCTATCGATTCTGATCTGCCCGTTTGTCGTTTGTGCCTCGATGCAGCCGTCCGTATCCTCGACCTGTAAGGAACCGTTCGTTGTTAAAATGTAAGAATCACCGGTAGTCCCCGTCAACTGTATCGAGCCGTTTGTGGATTGCAAACTTTTGACCGGTACGTTCTTCGGTACTTTCAGTGTGTATTCAACCGAAACATGATCCCTTCTTTCAAGACGTTCTGTTTCAATACGGAGTTCGCCGTTGGTGTATACCTCAATCTTTACTTTGTCGAGGTCATCCTGTCCATGACGGGATTTTTTCACGGCATAAACATCGACGTAATCTTTTTCCCAGGCACTGACCCGTATGCTTCCGTTGACATTTTTCACCGATACCGGTGTTCCCGAATCTACGGTGTAGGTTTTATGGAATTCTTCACGAGCTTCGGCATTTAAGCTACAGGAACTGCTGAAAGAACACACAATAAATAGCAGCATTATGATACATAAAGAATAATACGTTCTGGAAACTTTCACGGAATTCCTCCCTCTGGCTTTTTTTGTGGACGAAAAGGTTTCACTTTACTTTCTAATAATTTGACGAGAACTTAAGGCAGAATCGTTGCATTTAAATTTTATTTTTTGTAATTTTTTTCTTTTTTTACTGGTAACATAGTTTATTTTCCATGATACTTATCATCCAGAGGAGGATTGGTAACTGTCATTTTATCCCATTTCACTTTCACCGGTGCGTTGGCGAGGCCGGCAACACCGGTATATTGCGTAACTGTGATCTTTTTTTCAACCGGAAGAATGCTCCGTGAATCGTCAAAAGGACTTTATATTCTGTAAAATATATGTGAAGCGATTTCTTCTGTTGAGATCTGGATGTCGGTGGCCTGTATGGATACGGATACAGGTGTTTCTGAAGATTTTATTTTCAGGGATGGAACGGGTATAATTTCATTCTGTCACGTTTTATAACATACTGCCGGCCTTTAGGCCGGCGGTATGTTTTTTCTGTCCGAATAGATGTCGGTATTTTAGGGAATCTGATAAGACTCCAGCATATTGGTGGTTGTGCTGAGCAGCGTAACAGTGGCAAGTGTTTCTCCGGACGAGAATAACTCAACCGTTTTGACAATACCGACATTGGCAGAGAACCAAAGGGTTTGTGACCATTTTCCCGCATATTTACCATACGTCGTGTCCGATTCGGAGTCATATTCCAATTCGTACTTGGCGCAGTTGGAATAAGAACCGACAGTCTCGGTCCCGACATATTTTCCGGTAATGACAATTGAATATGAGTTTCCTTCTGTTGCTGCAGAATCCCGGAAAACGTCCCATGTCGTTCCGGCAGAGACATTGAATTTGATCATTGCAAGATCGCTGTTTAGCGATTCCAATGCTTTGAACAGAGCTGCGGCTTGAGCGGTTTTTGCTACTTTAGCAACGGCTTTGGCGGTGAGAAAATCAGCACCGTATGTGTAAAGGATATTGTTCTCTATCCGCACGTAAGAAATTTCATTGGAACTTTCCTCCCCATCCGAATCATAGCGAGTGGAATCGAGCGCCCAATATGTTTTACCTTCCTTAACCATAGTACCGTCCACTTTATCGACCTCTGATTCATTAATGTCAAATCCGCTCACTGACATAACAGAACTATATGTCCAGGTTGCACCGGTCTTAAACGGGAAAAGACTGTGCGTTCCGGCATTCCCGCTGTTGCTGAACGTTGTCCCGATAAACGTCTGGGTGACCACATTTTTGTCGGATACGGAAATAGAGACATATTCCGGTGTGAAGGAATAATCGGTTTTATTCACCGTAACAATATAACTCCCGGCGGAAATGTTCTCGAAAGAGAATGTGCCCGCGGAACCTGTGGTCGCTAAAAAGGGAGTCGGATTTGCGGACTGACTGACAGGAGCCAGGGCAACATTGACGCCGGAAATACCGGCCCCGTTTGCCGAATTGAGTTTCACCGAACCCGAAATTGTGTATTTGCCGTCGTTTCCGGTACCGTTATTGTCATTATCGTCATCGTCTCCTGTACTCGAATTGCATCCGACAAAAGCAATCACTAAAAATATTAACAGCGCAAGTAGCTTTTTCATGAATAACATCTCTTTTTTTAAAATTTTGAGCAAAACGTTTTCTGAAGATAATTCAGCATAAGGTAAAACAATTGATATTGGAAAACATGATTTGAAAAATTATCCGGGAAGAAGAGTTCACACATACCTACGGGAAGAAAAGCGTCATTAATTTATCCATATATTCATCCTTTTTTCGAATGTTCTGTCAAATGCGTTTTATTTTTATAGTTACAGCGTTCAATGATATATGTTATTCCGGTTGTTTAAAAAAATGGCATAGAAAACTTATGCATTATTATTGAGAAATTATTACCCCGTTCGATTTTCCATTTGGCAATAGCTGTTTTTGGCAGCAAAAAAGTGTTTGCATTTTTATAACATTTGCTTGGTGCACAGTTCATTTGCCATGATACTGATCATCCAGAGGGGGATTAGTTACGGTCATTTTATCCTATTTCACTTTCACCGGTGCGTTGGCGAGGCCTGCAACGCCGGTATATTGTGTAACCGTAATCTTTTTCTCACCCGGAAGAATGTTCCATGAATCGTCAAAAGGACTGTATATTCTGTAATTCGGGGAACTTGCCTCGTCATACAATCCCCAAAGCATTGACAGGCTTGTGTTGATCTGCTGATTCGAGGATGTTTGATTATTGTTCGCGCCAATGATCTTGGTGCCGAGTTTTCCCAGAAAAAGAATATCCATCTTGGCTATCTTGGTGCCAGTATCCAATGTGTATGCAAGGCGCGAAGTGTTTTCCTCACGGGAGTCGTTGATTTTGAGGGTTCCGTTACCCGACCAGGAAAAAACGGTTACCGGCCCGTCCTTCGCCTGGATTACCTGTGAACCGGAGCTTGTATACGTGGTGGTCGATTCTCTCGTCGGCAGAAACCTGACTTCCCGGGAAGCGGGCTTCTCCTCGGGTTTTCTCTCACGGTAGGGGGCGACATCAGCGCGTATCAACTTCAAATCCCAGGTAACCTGATCCTGGAGCGTGCAGGATGTTTGATTTGGAACGGTCGGATTCGGAATTACGGTGAATTCTACCTTTCCTTTCCATTTGCTGAGTGACCGCAGATTGCTCCGGTTCCCGTTAACTTTTACCGATACATCTCCGTAATCGTCTTTCTGCAGATAACAAATGATTTTATCTTTATTCCATTCCTTAATGGTTAGAGGACTTGACGATGAGACGCTTTCTTTCTTTATAAAAACCTCACCCTGTGTGTCACCGAACGTTCCATATATAGTAAGTTCCGGCTGTTCATCAGTCTCGGTTTTCTCGTCCACATCCATATATTTGATACTGGGCGCCAGGAGTTTGAAAGGAGAATTTGGTGCCGGTTCCAATTTGAGCCATGAATATTGGGCATCACCCTCTTTGTCCTTTCCATATTTGTCGTCATAGGATTTCCCATAACCGAGGCTTATCATTTCATCATGAAGGGT
The DNA here is from genome assembly GCA_016927495.1 of Candidatus Latescibacterota bacterium. Taxonomy (GTDB): domain Bacteria; phylum Latescibacterota; class Latescibacteria; order Latescibacterales; family Latescibacteraceae; genus JAFGMP01. The sequence goes on from JAFGMP010000137.1 coordinate 9,771, forward strand.
ATCCCAGCTGAACGGGCGATGCGGATCATTCATCGTCGGCCCCCACATGTTTGAGCCGAGAAGCCGGTCAAAGATATAGCTTGCCGTCGCGGGGCCGTCATGACCGAGAGCCCGGTAAGTCCACCCGGCATAAAGCGATGCTCCGGAACTATAGATGGCCTTCACCATTTTACTGGATTTCTCACTGAAGCTGCTGCAGACATTGAAATAAACGAATGTTTTTGCAGTCTCGAACCGTTTGCTTTTAACCCAGTAATTTTCGATAAATGATGTAGAAATAGCATAATGATAATATTGATCCGTAAATATGATGACGCCTGCCAAGTTCTCAAAAAACACAGGGTGATAGTAAACAAGTTGTCCCGTTTTCAATAGATCCCAGTATTTAATCTCGTTTGGAAGCGTAACCGGTGTTGTCGTATATAGGGCATATTCAGGTTCCCAAGAACGATTGTATGCCCTATTGCTTCCATGAGTGTGAAGAGCAAATACCGCGCAATCACCGGGTATGTTCATAAAGGCTTCAACAGAGGCATCTTTTATTCCGCCGTCCACCGTATACGAGTAAATCCTGTTTCCGTTTTCATCCGTTGGCTGCTCCACATATAACTTAACATTATTCAACCATTCTGACGATTCATTTGGATTTCGATAAAGACATATACGTTTTGACTCAGGAATATCAGTCCAGGAAGAGCTTGCCTGAATAGCTGAGCGGGAAGTTTCGGTTTCGTTAGAGGAAGTGGCAATTTTCATTTCAGACTCTGTTGATACTGGAATCAAATCTTCCGCTTCAACATTTGCGTCGAATATAATCAACCTGCCATCGGTGAATCGAGCCCATACACCACCCACATCATAACCGGCAATTTCGATTTCAGGCTGCTCGGCTAAAAAAAGAGCGAGATGTCCGAAGCGCACGCTATCCGGAATATCAATGAGGTTGTTCAGTGTAAGTGTAATCTTGCTGAAAACGGCTTTGCGTTGATCGTCCGAAACAGGAGTTCCGGTCATGCCTACACCCGTAAGGATTATGTCGTTAGTTTCTTCTTTTCTGGTTACAACATACTCGTACGTATTGTCATCAGACAATAGATTCCCAGCCTGCTCGTATGGCTCGATATCAAAGCAGGCAATCTTAACGGTGTATGTATCCGCTTCCACTGATGGTTTAAAAAAAGTTCTTTCCCATGAAAAAGTGCCTGCAGTTGTTTTTCCGCTGTGCCCGTCTATGAGAAGCATCTTTTTTGATTGCCGTTCATTTCCACAGTTCAGTACATAGATATAAATACCGGAACCGACTCCGGAACCGTTGTCGTCCCTACCGTCCCAAACGACAGTATGTACTCCCGCAGAAAACCATCCGTCCACAAGTGTGCGGGCATTCTGGCCCAGAGCGTTGTAAATAACCAGTTTTACCTCTCCGTCTTGGGCAAGTGAAAACGGTATCACTGTTGTGGGATTGAACGGATTGGGATAATTCTGACCGAGAGCAAACGATTGCGGTTCTTTTTCCTCGATTGCCGTACCGTTAATATTGATCGTACATAAACCATTTTTGTCGGTCGATGCGTTATAATTGAGTGTGGGATCGCTTTCTTTGGTTAATGTTACCAGAGCATTTGCTACAGGCGAGCCGGATGTATCGGAGACTTTGACAGAGACAACCGCGAAGGAAGAGTGAAATGAAATGAGCAGAAAAAAGCAAAAAAACAATAGATAAATAATGCGATTTTTTGACATGACCAAAACCTCCACACCCAAAGGTTATACTTTTTTATTGGTGGATTTGCATATCACAACTTGCCCATATATGCAATGTCTTATAAACAAGAGCAATATTAACAAAATTATTTAGCGTTTTAGCCTGGATTTTGCACTGGGAAGCAGTGCAGGAATGTAAGTTGATGAGTATATTTTGTGGAGAATAACCAATATGCTCAAGGGGCTTACATTTGGAGGTTGAGCCGCATGGTGTAATATATCCAATCCTGACTTCACCTGGCAAGCGAATTTTATGTGATTTGCAGGAACAAATCATCTATTTTGCATCTATAAATAATGGGAATAAATTGATATAAATGC
>JAFGMP010000138.1 GCA_016927495.1 Candidatus Latescibacterota bacterium
ACCTGGCCCATGAAATAGCCATACTTTTCAAAATAGTAATCCTGCAGCCAGCAGAGGGCTTTCCTTTTCCCCGTCTTAACATCGAATTGCACGATGGGCGCATCACCCTTCGGGTAGTAATAGACATAACGTCCCGTTGGATCAAGCGCCATCTGCAAAACATCACGGCCTTTATCCCAGGTTGTACCGATAAGTTCGACTTGCGGGCCATCAGGACCTTCTGGTTTAAACTTAAACAGTGTACCATTTAAAGTTGCCCAGTAATACCAGCCATCCATAGCCGGGCCGTGGGTGTGCCCGCGAGTCATGGCCGCTTTATTTTCATAGGGATTTTCAGGAGGTGAGACTTCATACCGTTCGAATTTATTGAATTCAGGATCGAAGCTCAGAAACCGTAATGAATCATCATAGGAGTCGATACTCCACATCTTTCCGGTCTCGTCATCGAGAAGCATCGATCTGCGCCAGAAATCCCATCCGTTTGGTGGATGACCGGCATACCGAACCTTTTTATTGATGCAGTCCCAGCAGAGAACCATGTTGAACGCACCTGCCGCAACAAGCCTGCCGCGTTTTGTGTCCACCGTGAAACATGGCAGGTTTGAGGGCACCATCGGATTTCCCCAGTTTTGTGCTTCATGGGTATGTATGTTGTAACTGAGAAGCCAGCTTCCCCGGAATCCGTTTGCATACCAGGATGAATCCGGAATGGCACCATAATGTGTGCAGGCCCATAAGGTGCCGTCAGCCATGATACCCATCTCACCGTGAATTTTGCCGTCGGTATAGGTGTTGTCTGTCCAGCCGAGGAGTTTCGATACATCTACTACCCGGTAAAGGATATTACGCGCCGGGCAGTATTCATAGATGTTGAGCTGGCATCCCATACCTTTGTGATCACCGACAGAAAAATAGAAGCGATTATCTTCACTACGCGTTACATATCCCCAGTTAGCCCAGCCCGCCATGTACTGGAGGCCTTCATCTGTAAAATATTCCGGGATCATATCCGGAGCTATTTGCAGTTTCGTAGTAGGAGGTACTTTTGCGACAATGTAATCACCTGCAGGTTTATCCTTCGGTGGTTGCAGAACATTTTCCGATGTATCCACCACAAATTCGGTTTTTTGCCGTAGATTAAACTTATCGAATTTGGCATTCAGTTCCATACGTTCTTTTTCTTTTTCGGCGTGGTCCTGAGCGTGAATTGAAGTACTTAATGTAATAACTGTATACAAAATAAATATCGTAAAATCAAATTTATACTTCATGATTATATCCTTTCTTCGTTGTGGTTGATATAATATTTAAAAACTGTAAACATTTAATACAATTTTAGACAATGTTATATTTTATAGATAATTTCAACTATAGTAATTAGCAACAAAAAAAAGCAGGGAAAATTACCCTGCCTCATAATCAATTAACCAGAGGGCGCAGTGAAAGGGGAAGAAATCGAGCATATTAAATGCTTTATTTCAAATCACTGCGCCTTCTGTGAGTTCTGGTGTGAGGTGAATCACTTCACGAGTATCATCTTCTGTGTCAAAACCTTTGAATCACCGGCTTGTATCCTGCAGAAATACACCCCGTTGGCTAAGCCTTCCGCATACCATGTTACCTCATGACTGCCCGGAGTTTTTATTTCATCAACGAGGGTTGCAACCTTCCTGCCGAGTAGATTATAAATTACCAGGTTGACCATACCCGGTTGATTGAGACGGTAGTTTATGGTCGTTGTCGGATTAAATGGATTGGGGTAATTTTGTGAAAGCACGAAGGTTTCCGGAACTTCACCACTTTCTACAACCGTTGGTTCTGAAACAGCAGTTAGCGAAGCCAGTTTACAAAAACTTTTTGTACAATATACATCCCTGGTTTTACTTCCGCATACAGTTTCATCTAAAAAAGCAGCATCTGCAGATAACTCTTTTTGTTCTGAGATATCCCATATTCTAAATTCATATGGCTCATCACGTTTGAATCCCAGAGTTCCTTCAACAAAGTATTCATCACCCCATACATCAAAAACCAGTGTCTCTCCAGCCCACACACCTATGCCTGCACATACATTCCGGGGAGTAAAAACGGCAATTTCATCTCCAACCTCGATGGATTTCCCGTTTATTGTCGGTGCATTTTCAACGGGAATTATCATGACTGCCTGACTTTTGGTATCATAGGGAATCACTTCAAAATGCGGATTCCATATTCTTTCAGGTTGAAAATCGGTAATAAAAAGCTGGTTGTTTTCAGTATATAAATATCTTGAATAACAAACCTTCTTCCCGTCAGGTGACAAAAAAGTGCAGTGAACACGTTGTGTTGCTCTCGGTACTTCAGGCAGTAAATTTCTAGTTTCGCCTGTTTCGGTATTATATACCCGTGTTTCCATAGACCATTGTGCCCCGAAATATGTGTCCAAAAAATGTGTGTACAATATCCACTTGCCGTCATAGGTATAAACCGGAAACCAATCTTCACCCTTTTCGAAAGTCAATTGTTCGGATTCACCGCCTTTAAGTGGAATTTTATGGATATACCGTGCGCCTTTTTCACCAAGCATAACCAATATATGCGAATCGTCAGGGCTGAATGATGATTTAACACCGGAACCGGTCGGATCCTCAGCAATATCCCATGTTTCACCTGTGTCAAAATCATGCACAGTAATAATTTTTTGGGAATTATATACAATGTATCGATTATTATGACTCAGTACACCATGCGATGCATTTTCCAAAACAACCGTCTTTTCCCCTGATTCGATATTTATTTTTTCAATATTCGAACCGATATACGTTTTACTTTCATTATTTGAAGTCCATAAATGATTGGTAAAGTATACTTCTTTTGAATCCTTTGTAAAGCAAGGGAATTTGGGCTCATTACCACCCTGAGCATTCGCATCTATGAGCTTTACCGGTTCACCTCCATCCACCGGATACAGCCAAATACTAAAGTTTCGATAGGTAGACGTTTCCCAGATATCAATCGCAATCCATTTCCCATCAGGTGACCAGTTGCCGTGATGCATTATCCTGTAATCCGCAAAGGTCAATTGTGTGCCAAAATTTGGAATACATTCTGCAAACGCACAACAATTAATGGTGGTAAAAAAAAGAAATATTACTATATAAACTTTAGCTTTCATCACTGCCTCCAATGTTGTATTTTTAAAGACAGACATATGAAGGTCTTACTCCGGGCACAAAAAACCCGGGCAGGGTGGACTCTGAAGGGGCGCAGTTGATGGCCATCCAACCAATGCGACTGCGTCCTTGCCTCCCTGTTTACAGACCTTCAGTGGTACGGTAATATCAATATTTTTCTATTCCCGGGTATCCCTCCTTCCAATATTGGACATTAGTTCTTCAATAGTGTTAAGCAAATTTTGATAATTGAACGGTTTGGTTATGTACCGGTCAGCACCGGCTATTATACCTTCTTCTTTCTCTTTATCCTGCCCTTTTGCTGATAGTATAATTACTTTTAATCCGCTTGTTTCCCGATCATTTCTGATCCTTCGGCACACCTCGAGGCCAGATATATCCGGCATCATAACATCGAGAATTATTAATTCGGGATGGTGTTCTTTAATCATCTGAAGGGCTTCTTTACCTCCGGAAGCCTCGATAGTGGTGTAACCCGCATGTTCTATACATCCCTTGAGTGCTGTGCGGAACGGAGCTTCATCATCAACTATCAATATTTTATTGGGAATGTGTTTCCCAAACTGTTGATCATCGGATTTTATCAGAGAAATATTTTTTTTATCTGAGCCATCAGTAGATTTAGAAATAAGTTTAGCAACAGGGAGAGTAAAATACACAGTGGTACCGATGCCTATTTCGCTATCAATCCATATTTCCCCACCGTGATGTTCGATAATAGATTTTGATATGGTCATACCGAGACCGGTGCCATCAGAGTGATGGTTTATATTTTTCAATTGACTGAATTTGTCAAATACTTTTGGAATATCTTCCCGTTTTATTCCTTCGCCGCTGTTCCTGACGGTAATTGTACCCATTTTTTTATCACTGGAAAGGGAAATACTTATGAAACCATTTGGTGATGTGAATTTTACTGCGTTGGAGATAATATTTGTCAGCACCTAAATAATTCTATCCCTGTCACCCCTGAACCGAATGTTACCGTCTACTAAATTATGCTTCAATTGAATTCTTTTACGGTCGATTATCGGTCTAAAAGTCTTTACTACTTCGTCAATTAAATCTCTTATATTCAATGCTTCAAAATTATATTGCATTCGACCCGCATCAATTTTTGAAATATCAAGAACATTGTTTACCAAACGTGTAAGACGCTCGCATCCTTTAACAATGTTGATATGATACAATTTTTTATTTTCTTCCGAGTCGACGATACCGTTCAACAGCATTTCAGCATGCAGCGATATCGAAGCCAGAGGAGTCCGAATTTCATGGGATACCAAGGATAAAAAATCATCCTTTGCTGTATCCAGCGTTTCCAGTTCTTTATATGCTTTTTCTAGTTCTACATGTTTTTCAGCCAATTCTTGAGTACGCTCAATAACTTTTATTCCAAGTTCACGGTTCCATGTCTCAATTTTATTTTGATAATTTTGTAAATGGCCTATCATTTTATTAAAAGATTCTGCCAGAATACCTATTTCATCATTCCTGGTAACTGAAACTGATTGATCAAAATTACCCTGAGCGATTTCTTGGGTTGCTTCCGCAAGATTATGTAAAGGCAATACAAGTTTTTTTACCACTAAAACTGTTCCTAATGTTCCCAGACCAATCAAAATCAAAGTCATAAGTATTGCTAACTTTGTGCCTTCCGAAATTACTTTCTGCATACTTTCAAATGATATGTCCAATACTATATACCCTATTATTTCCTTACCAGCGAGCGATTCCGTGAGATTTATTGGATTACCACCAATAGCTGGGATGATATAAATTTCCCAGTTCTGCACATAAGTAATCCACTTTCCATCGGGTGACCAGTCTGTTGGCATCCATTTATTTCTACCGTTTGACGTCAGTTGTGTACCATATACAGTGTCAGGAGTCTGTTTTTCTTTTTCAATGGGGTAATTTGTTATAAACACCTCATAATTGCCTTGTTTTTCCATTAAATAACCGATTTTTTGTCCGTCAGGTGAAAAACTGCCTCCGCAGTGTTTTCTTGACAAATCCGGAAATAAACGAACTGATACCCCTGTTTCGATATGATATATATACAGACAAAAATCGAGAATATCTGAATACAGAATCCATTTTCCGTCAGGTGAACAGTCAGGCCACCAGTGTTGACCTTTATGATAGGTGAGTTGCTCGGATTCACCTCCATCTAAAGAAATCCTGAACAGTCTCTCTGAATTAATATCAGGTGGATTTGCTTGCAATGTTGTTATTAAAGACTCATCATCATGTGTAAAACAAGGATATCCAATTCTACCGATCCCCTGAGTGCAGAGGATATGAATTTCATTCGAAGATGTATTATATACAGCAATTTCTTCCTCACGAGAAAATGTTAGCAATTTACCGTCATGACTCCACCTACCATGAGTAAATCCATCTACCAATATTTTATGCTTAAAATTATAAATATTTATACTCGATATTATCTTATTGCCGTGGTCGTATTTTAAAGATGAAAATGTAACTTCCTGTCCGTTATGGGAAAAACATGGAAAAATGAAAATGCAGGGAAGAAATATTGCGCTATCTTGATCAGCATTTTGCGTTCCAGAGGAATAAATAATGTTACTATCTCTATGAAAGAATTTACCTTCGATATCAATCGGAACAATCACTCTTTCACAGTTATCTAATTCTGAAGGAAACCAAGTCTCTTCCGATAATGAATCGCTGTCAACGGGAAAGGAAAATTCTTCTCCGATAGTCCTCCAATCATAGTGGCCAATTATTTTACCCTTACTATTTATAATTTGAGCTCTTTCGATATCTTTTTCTTGTATCACACCTTTTGTAAGTGCATATAATTGTTCGGCATTTCTTTTGAGTATATAATCGCGAGAATTATAAGCAAGATTTTGGGCAATTGATCGTACACGTGCATGGAGTTCATCGGTAAGAATCTTTTTTTGCCGTACAATGAATAAAAAAGTGAGAATTGTGGATATGGTACTGATTAACACCACAACAGCCAAAATCGACTTTATCCCCAGCCGGGAACTCACTGTATTCTTAAACGATGAAAAAAACATGGCTATTAATCAAAGTCAAAAGTTGTTCAAAAATAAAACATAGTAAAAAAAATATGTTTCTACCTTAATGCTCTTTTACATCTTTATTGGTATTCATTTTTAATCAGCTTTTCTATTTGTTCAAGCAGTACACTCATTTTGAAAGGTTTGAGTAAATAATCATCTGCACCTGCATTGAGAACAGTTGCTCGATCATATGCTTCGGCGTGTGCAGTTATAGCGAGAATCCTGATGCCGGAAAAGAATGTATTGTTTTCCCGAAGTCGGCGACAGACTTCAAGACCGTCGATCTTGGGCATTTTAATGTCCAAAATGATAAGATCAGGTTTAAAATCTCCGGCTTTGATGAGAGTTTCATAACCGTCATATGCTGTTTTACACTCAATATTGTTATATTTTTTCTGAAGCATATCGCTTATTGCTCTTACCAATGTGTCATCGTCATCTGCAATGAGAATTCTCGTTTTTTTTGCTTTACTATGAATTTCTTCACTAATTGGTATGTTGTGTTTTTCAAGAAACTTTTTGAATTCTTCTATGGTGATTCTTCTATGGCCACGGGGTGTTTGAAATGCTTTTAGATCTCCGCTTTTGATCCACCGATGTACTTGCATAATTGAGGTATGACAATACTGTGCAACTTCTCCTGTTTTTAGAAGGGAATTTGTAAAAGAATCGGAAATAGATTTTTTTGCCACCAATATTTCCTTTTGTTTTGAATTAATAATGAACTACCCCGGACTGAAGTCCGGGGTATCAAACCGTGGTCAAATCAGGCCATCAAGAAATGAAAGTTGAGCG
>JAFGMP010000139.1 GCA_016927495.1 Candidatus Latescibacterota bacterium
GTAGGGTAATCATCGAACGAATTCGTAGCATTGTAGCAGAGGATTTCCTTGCCGGCAGCCCATGCCTTAGCCCGTGAGATCGATTCGTTATGCTCATGGCTGGACGGCACAAGTATCGTCGCGTTATGCTTTTTCGCCATATCGATTATTTTTTGGGCTTTTTCAAGCGAATTGGCGAACGGCCTGTTGATGAGATTCGGCAGTCCGGCCTCAAGGTACGGTTCATGAAGGATATGGTTCCACGGGTGATTATAATACCCGCCGCTGATGATACCATCCACCTTACCGAGCATGTCATCGAAGTTTTTGACCTTCTCACACCCGTACAGAGCGGCAAATTCCTCAGCTTTATCGGGTTCAATATCCCAGCAGTGTGTAATCCTCATGTTGGTGAACGGGGTATCTTTTTCTCCTTTGCGGGCATTGATAAGCGGCCCCCAGAGTCCAATGAGATGTGAATACGCATATACGTTGAGACAGCCGACCCGTACATAATCCCGTGCATCGCCTTTTTTCTCCGCTGCTATAGAGGACGATGTTGCCAGAGCGCTTAAAGCTGCCCCGGTCGCAGCTGTTTTACCAATGAATTTACGTCGTCCCTGCAATGTTTTATCCATAATTCCCTCTCTATTGAATGACTTCACCGGCAATGATACTGTCCATGCGTCTGCTGACATCGCGAAGGTAGGTCTCATGGCCGCCTTTGAGTTCAGCCGACATGTATCCGTTATAGTTGATATCACTGAAGGCGCGGCGTATTTCGGGCCAGTCGATAGTGCCGTCCCCAAGATTGGTGAATTGCTTATCGTTGACATTAAAACCCTTGATATGCACTTTCACGATACGTTTACCGAGTGTGCGAATCCAGTCATGCGGGTAACCATAAAGCGCAATATTACCGCAGTCGAAATAGGCCTGAAGGTACGGGCTGTCTATTTCGTCGATATACCGTGCAAACTCAAGCGGGCTGAGCAGGAATTTATTCCATACATTCTCTATGGCGATGACAATATTCAATTCTTTAGCCAGCGGCAGCAGCTTTTTGATGTTGCTCTGGGAACGAGTGTATGCATCCTTGTATGATGTCTCCGCATTCACTACTGCGGGCACCAGCAAAACGGCATCAGCACCATATTCTTTTGCATTTCGCAGGGATGTTTCCATACCCTTCATGCCGGTTTCGATCACTTCGGGATCATCGCTCGAAAACGGGTATTTCCAGTGCGCCTGATTCATGATAGAATGAATTCTTACACCCACATTCTGCACCGCTTCCTTCATTTCGCTCACCTTTTCCGGTTCTTCAACCGTGGGCACCTCTACACCCTCGAACCCGGCTCGTTTTGCGATGTTAAATTTCTCAGCAATACTCATGTCGCCCTTGATCATGCCGTAATACAAGCTTTTCCTGATAGTGCCGCATAATGTCTGGGCATTGCAGCTGCCCGGATTGACCAATCCGCCCCGCATCGACGATCCTGCAAGCGCACCCATTACCGATGATATAAGAAATGAACGTCTGTTGATTATTCCCATAATGTTCCCCCGTGTGATTAAAAAATGATATATCATAAGAAGTTATATGCTTTTACCTTTATATATAGGATATAAAAAAGCCGATGCCAAGAGGAAATATTATGCGTGTGTGCAAAAAAAGGTATAACGGGGTTTTATTTTTTTAATTAAAGGAAATGGCCAGATTGGAGCGGACAGTGAAATGCCATTGTACATCAAAGTCAAACACAAAAAATCAATAAAAAACAAGTTTCGGCATGCACATCTAACATATTGTTATTATTGACATTAGCAACATAATATCATCTTTTCTAATCATTTTCACTATTATTTTCACTAAATATTAATAATATATTACTTGACATTATTGACTCTAATAATATACTTACCATACACTGAATTGTTATACTATTATAGACTAATATATTCGATCAATGGACAGAAAGTTGCGGGATTCTCTGAAGAAACGATGAGCGCAGGCAGTCATTCATTTGTTTTTGACGGATCAAATTTTGCTTCCTGCATGTTCTTTTACCGTTTTGAAACACATACCGGAACTAAAACAGGTAAAATGCTGTTGATGAAGTGAGTAAAAAAAAAGACAGGCAGAAGGCACAAAGGCAGAAGAAAAGACAATTCAAAAATACGGACACAAAGTACATGAATTTTGTAGGGGCAGACCCATGTGTCTGCCCTATATTAAAAGGGACAAAGGAACTTTTCCCTTGTTTGTCTGAACCATGATTCACATGATTAAAGGATTACCATGATAATAACTATTGTGCCGGGAATTATGGTCATCATTCCATCATGGTTATCTGCGGTTCAGACAATTACACCAAAAAATCGTAAGGGCAGGTTCCAAACCTGCCCCTAATAATCACAAACTTAATAATCTGCCCTATTTCGGCTCGACAATTTTCAGCGTTGTTCCGGCTGCCACATTTTTCTCGATAACTTCTTTGCCGGACGGGAATATCACCACGACATCGTACTTCTTCGATGCATCGACGCCGAAATGTTGCTGCAGCGGGTTGCCGGGGAATGTGCCGCTTCCGGCAATCACCTCACGGAATCCGCGGAGAGCGCCTTTGTTTTTGGCTTTCCCTGCATCGTACACATACACCTTGCTCATCACCGCGGAACGGTTCGACACGGTGCCTTCGAGATTGACTTTGAGGAAGTTCCTGTTGTTGGTCGAGTTTTCAAAGAGGAACCATTTGCCGGGATTGCTTGCGCTCGGCCTGCGCCAGTTGCCGCCCATTAAATCGAGATCGCCATCGCCATCGAGGTCGCCCAGCGCAAGACCGTGGCCGTAAAACCATGACCCACCGGTTTTCGTGTGCGATTCGGTGAATTTGCCGGCCCCGTCGTTGATAAATATGAGCGCATCGGACATACTGTTGGTGACAATGATATCGAGGTCGCCGTCATTGTCGATGTCGCCCATGGTACAACCGCGTGAATTTGTCAGTACATCGACACCGGCCTGTTTCGATACATCGGTGAAAGTACCTTCGCCGTCGTTGCGGAACAGTGAGTTGGCGCCCCACTCTTTTGCGGGATATTTCGGACCCGCGCTGTTCGCAAGAAACAAATCCTGATCGCCGTCATTGTCAACATCGCCCCAAAAGCAGGTAATATTAGTGCCCTTGCCGGCCATTCCGAGTTCCTGTGTCACATCGGTGAATGTACCGTCGCCGTTGTTGCGGTACAGCACACGGGTTATCGGTTTGTCGGGATTGTCGTTGATATTGCCGACATACAGGTCGGGATCGCCGTCATTATCATAATCGGAGAATGAACAGCAGTAGCCGTTGCCCATATCTGCCACACCGGCTTTCACCCCGATATCGGTGAAGGAACCATTTACACTGTTGATATAAAGCGAGTTGGCGCAGTCCATGCCGCTTCGATAACCGCCCTCGGCGACATAGATATCGAGAAGACCGTCACCATTCACATCGGCAGTAGTGACCCCACCGGCATAATTCGGTAGACTCGCCAGCCCGGCTTTTTTCCCGCACTCGACAAAGCCTTCATCGAAACCCATATATAACATATTCGGCTGATCGGAAATACCGCGCTGCTGGGTTAATGCCTCAAGATTGTTGGCGACAAAAATATCGAGATAGCTGTTATTGTCGAAATCTGCCCAGACAACTCCATGAGTATCATGATAATCATCGACACTCATAACCCGTCCCATTTCCTTGAATTTGAGGCCGCCCTCATTCTGAAATAACTTGTTATAGGAATAGACCACGCTTATATAAACATCGAGGTCGCCATCCTTGTCCCAGTCACCCATGGCGATACATTTTCCCCAACCCTGATGGTCGAATCCGGAACCATCGGTCACATCGCGGAAAATCGAGCCGTTGAGGTACTGGTTTCGTACCTCATACTGGGCGTACGTTATCGATCCAATACAAAAAACGAGCAGCAGCAAAATAACACATGTAATTCTCATAAATACTTCCTCCTGTGTGATTTACGATTAATATTATTGCTTAATTTTGTCAAACTTACATACGGTTCAGATTAATAAAAAAACAAATACTCGCATTCAAGTATTTTTTCATAAGTTAATTCGGAACATTACCGTAGTTACGAATCATCATGATTATTTATTATATATAATTATCACAGATAATTCAAGCATTGATATTACATCATACATCTACCGGTACAATCTCACATACCATTCCCAAACTCCACTACCCAGGAACCATATTGCCGACATGACCACCGCCCATTTCCAGAGATCCGGCCATGATTTCAGTCCAACCCACGGCCCTTTGGCATCCTCGAGTGTATGAACCGTGAGATTAACCAGTTTTTCTTCGGGCAGCGGCTTTTCAAAATAACTCAGAATTATTATCGAACTACAGGTATAAAGAAACGAAAAAACTCCGACATATGCAAAGTTAATCGCCGTGAAGACATCGAGCCAGATTGAAAGCGCCATTCCGGTAACCATACCGATGAATGCGGCACGGGGTGTACACCGCTTCCAGAAAATTCCTGAAATATAAACCGCACTTATTACGCCGAGTACATCGCCGTAAAATTTCTGGAGAAACTCGAGCGCAGTCGAATCCTTCATAATAAAGGGAATAACCATGACTGTAATTATCACACACAACCCTTGTATGATACGGGTCACCGATTTCAGTTCATTGCTGTTCGCTGCCGGACGGATAAATCTAAGGTAAATATCCTCGGTAAAGAGAGCTCCGGTGGCGGTAAACATGCCATCGATGGATGAAAGCAGAGCAGCCATAAGCCCTGCTACGAGCAATCCTTTCATGCCGACAGGAAACATCGAAAGCAAAAATTCGGGATATGCCTGATCGGGCAGCATATCAGGCATTTGTGTCCTCATGTATATGCCAACCAAATAGCCCGGAAGACAGGCAAGCGGGGCAATGCCTGCAAAGACAAACAACGCTTTCTGGGCATCTTTTTCACTTCGCGCGGCAAGGAGTCGCTGCACCATGGCATAGCTGATACCGAGCCAGGCCAGACCGCTTAACAATTGATATGATAGTATTGCCTGAAGAGGATAAAACGTTTCGGTAAACAAATCCCATTCAATGGGCGGTATGGTGCTAACAAAATCCGTTCCGGCTTTGCCGATAAGCCTGATCGATGCAAGGCCTGAAAAACAGCCGAGTTTCCAGAATGCCAGGCCACCGATGACAAACTGGGCGGCAAGAAGAAAAATCGCCTGCCAGAAATCGATTGCCAAAACAGTTCTCATCCCACCTTTGATAACATAAAATGCCGCAACAGCGCAAATCAGGGAAATACTCATCCAGAACGACCAGCCGAGGAAACTCTTCAAAAGAAGTGCGCCGAGATAAACACCGAACGACAGGGTTACGATGAGAATAGACATCATGATAATTGCAAAAAATGCACGGCTCTGTACATTAAACCGTTTTTCAAGAAGTTCCGGTGTGGTGGAGATTTTCGAGCGCCAGTATATCGGCACCAGAAAAAGGGCGCAGAACCATGCGGTAAACCAGATAGTGGTACCAAGCCACTGCATGGGATATAAACCCCACACGAATCCAAGGCCGGCATGGGCGATAATGCCGGGATCATAGCCCATCGCAAGCACCGTCAGCCCTGTACGGAACCAGTTCATGGTTTTCCCGCCGGTTATAAATTCATGAGCATCACCCATTTTGTAACGGCGGCTTATTCGGTACCCGGCAACAAAAACGATAAAAAAATAGCACCCGACTATGAAAGAATCAATGTAGTTTGTCAAGTTTACCTGCTTGTCTGAAAAATTCATAAACTTTATCAATAACGATATAATTTTCTGTCACTTATATATATTTTGTCATTCTGAACAGAGTGAAGAATCTCGTATTTTTTTCGAGACTCTTCGTTTCTCTCAGAGTGACAAATTATGAATTAATGCAATAAGCACTACGTTGTTATTTTTCCGAAAATTTTTCATGAATTATCCGAACAAATTCTTCCCGATCCACATTTTTTCCATAAACGCTTCGAACATGACGGTACTCATCTCATCTTTCACATTGATACCCTCCGGATCACCATAATTGAACACGATGAAACCGCCGTCCGGTGTCCCCCAGTTGTCGACAAGATCATGGGCTTCTTCACGAATTGCCACGGGATTGTTCGACGGCAGTGTCGACTGAATATCGACCGTGGTTAGAAACGCTACCCTTCCGGCAAATCTCCTGCCGATCTCCTCAATGCCATAAGCGCGCGGTTGCTGCATATTCATAACATCCACTCCCGCATCGATAAATTTGTCGACAAATTCATTTATACGGCCGCAGGAGTGTAAAATAAAGTGGTAACCGTGCTCATGATAACGGTTCACCAGTGTGCGGTATCGCTCAAGAAAAAAATCATCGAACAACTGCGGTGAAATAAAAGTGGCAGTCTGCGTTCCCCAGTCATCGGTCAGGAAAACACCATGCACCCTGTCGCCATATCGACGGTGTACCTCATCGATCTGCCTGATTTTAAAATCGAGTATCATATCGAGCACCCGTTCGATCTTCTCAGGTTCGGAATAAAAATCCATAAGCGTCTGCGAAAAGCCGTGAAGCATATGCAGACGCTCAAACAAATTGAAATGGCTGGTCAGGCAAACATATCGGTCTCCTGTTTCTGCAATATCCTTGTCGACCTGTTTGAAATAAAACGGATCGGTGGGATTTGGAGGAATGTAGCTGTCGAGTTTTGACCAGTTTTCGAGGGGACCGCTGACAACCTGCCCCATATTTTTAACTTCGGTGACTCCCCAGATACATCCCCAGTCATCGGGAAGCGGAGTATCGAAAAACCAGCCTGCTTTCTGACGGTCCATTTCCCATGAATCACATACATCTTCCGGTGCTTTCGGATATACATGCTGAAAAAAAGGAAGCCGCTCCGGTTTGTCAAACTCGATTGCTTTTTTAACAAGTTCGTATCCGGTCATATGTTGATTTCTCCTGTTATAATGAAGAATAAAAAAAAACATCAAATAAGAGAGTTCTGCAATAACAAAGCAGAACTCTCTTTAAAATAATTTGCATCCAATTTGCCTGTCATTGCGAGGAATGTAATGACGAAACAATCTCATGGAATCGATGAAAGTTTTTTTACAAATATTTTGTTACTAATTACAAAAAGCTTTGGTGAAGGCTTTATATTACCTTTCAACCACAGTCAGAATAGCCGTTTCATATTCTTTCGAGTTTGTTCCCACCATAATTTTGAACTCACCCGGTTCGACAACACGTTCCATATGCTCATTGGTAAAAGATAGTTTTCCCGGTGTCAGTTCAAAATGTACCGTTACCGTTTCACCGGGTTTGATGGTCACTCTCTCAAATCCTTTCAGCTCCTTGACTGGGCGGGTAACCGAACTGACCACATCGCGGATATACATCTGTGCCACCTCATCACCTTCAACCTTGCCGGTATTTGTTATGTCAACACTGACTTTCGCTTTACCGGAGGGACCGATTTCTTTCGGTGTCACTCTCAGATTGGAATAAAAGAACGTCGTATAACTTAAACCGTATCCGAATGGAAAGAGTGGTTCCTTTGTTTCAAACAGGTAATTTTGGCTAATTGTCGGTTTATGGTTATAGTAGGCTGGTAAATGCCCGACAGATCGAGGAAAGGTTATGGGCAATTTACCGCCCGGATTATAATCCCCGAACAAAATATCCGCGACCGCAGTTCCCGTTTCCTGTCCGAGATACCAACCTTCGATTATAGCGGGAACATTTTCGTTAACCCAGTTGATAGAAAGCGGCCGTCCGTTGATGAGAATTACTACGACCGGTTTGCCGGTTGCCGCAAGAGCTTTGACAAGGTCATTCTGTTCACCGACCATATCGAGTGAGTGACGGTCTCCCAAATGCGTTTGAGCCCATCCTTCACGGCAGGTTGCTTCATTACCACCGACGGCACAAACCACAACATCACAGCCATGTGCAACCTTAACAGCTTCTTTAATAAGCTTCCTGTTTTCTTCCGGGTCGGCCAGTTCGCTTTCATCCTGTATCCAGAGCGGAATACCTTTGGTGATTTTGCATCCCTCTGAGTACCGGATTTTGATTTTGTCGCCGACTTTATTCTTGAGTCCTTCCAGAATACTGATACCGGTGCGGGGTTCCCAACTGTAGCCGCCGAGATGTATGTCTCCGGCATTAGGGCCGACAACGGCGATGGATTTGATTTTGCTTTTGTCAAGAGGAAGCAAATTGCTCTCATTTTTGAGGAGCACTGCCGCTTTATATGCTGCTTTCAGGGCCAAATCACGATGCTCCTTACAGTTGGTTATTGTCACCGCTTTGTCAGGTTCGACATAAGGGTCGTCAAACAGACCAAGAAGAAATTTCGCTTTGAGAACCCGCTTTACCGCTTTGTCCAGTACAGCTTCCGATATTCTGCCACCCCTGATTTGCTCGACCAGTGTACCGTAACAGTCGATATCGGGGAGCTCGATATCGATTCCGGCTTCGAGCGCCATTTTTGCAGCTTCATATTTATCGTGGGCAACGAAATGGAAATTATGCAGATGTGAAACACCACTGTAATCGGAAACGATGAAACCTTCGAATCCCCAGTCCTCGCGAAGAATCCGCTGCAGAAATTTTTTATTTGCATGAGCGGGTATACCGTCGATTTCATTGTATGACGGCATCACACTCAAAGCTCCGGCTTCGGTTATTGTTGCATAAAAAGGCAGGAGGAACTGGTCACGAATGATTCGTTCGGAATAGTTACCAGGTCCGTAATTGATGCCGCGTTCCGGCTGACTGTAAACAGCATAATGTTTCACTGTCGAGATAACATGATCGTTGCCGATGGTTGGCCCCTCACCCTGAAATCCTTTCACACATGCTACACCCATACGAGATATAAGGTACGGGTCTTCACCATAGGTCTCTTCCGTCCTCCCCCACCGCGGGTCGCGGGCAAGACCGAGTACCGGTGTAAATGCCTGAGCTGTACCGCGGGCACGCATTTCTTTGGCGACCACCTGAAATATCTGTTCATGAAGTTCCGGATCCCATGTGCTTGCCAGAGCAATCGCCTGGGGAAAATGCGTCGCACCTTCAGCCTGATACCCGTGCAATCCCTCTCCGTGGAAAATAACCGGAATACCGAGGCGCGTATTCTCCATAAGGTATTTCTGAACGGCGTTCGTCCGCTCGGCACCCTCTTTCGGCCCATACCCCCAGCATAAACGGGCTATATGTCCCATCCCGTTTGTGAGGAGAGTATCGGCTGCCTGTCTGTTAAATGTGCCATCCTCATGAAAAAGGTTTCCCGCCGTTTGCCACAGACAGAATGTCTGCGCCGCTTTTTCTTCCAGTGTCATCCGCGCAAGAAGATCGTTCACACGGTGTTCGACAAGTAATTCGGGATTTTTGTAAGCAGGTTTATCCTTTTGCGCTATCAGAACAGCGGGAAACAAAAAAATTGCACTTATGAAAACAGACATCAAAAAATTCTTGTTCATTTATTATATTTCCTCAATACTCAGGTTCAAAATAACATATAAAAAAATCATACAATGAAGTCATGTGGTTTTCCGAGTCGCATTCAAGTCCCTGAGCATGCCGAAACGGGTCCCTCTGCATGTCGATGCGTGTCCTTGAACATGTCGAAGGGAACATCCAAAGAATGAGTGAAAAATTAAAAATAATTAGCCTTCGACAGATCCGTTCCGAGCAATTTTGATCCAATAGCTTCAAGTTCTTTGATCGATCCCCTGAAAACATGAAGCTGAAGGGAATGCGACTGAGTATCACCTTTGGAAAGTTTCTTCGCCGGACCATGACATTCAAGTTCGGTGAACCCACCCATGTTGCCGTCATCGTTGTACATTTCGATAGCATCGCCATAATCACTCGGTTTTCCCCATGGTTTATCGACATAAACAGCGTTCGGATCCACCGGGAACAACTTCACAAATAATATACCGGTACCGTTACGGTTGTCTCTGAGGAACGCAATTCCTTTCCCTGCTGCTTCAGGACGAACACCGATTTTACTGCGGTATTTCCCGTCTATTTTGACTGAAATAATGCCGTTCTGTACCACAAGTCTGTCGCCGAGCGGATTGAAATATTCACGGTAAGATGTTTTCGGGTCGGCACCCGCTTTTATTGGAATCAGCATGGTTCCCGAGGGATTGACCTGAAGCAGACTCCAGAGACAGACATAAGGCAGGTCCTCACCTATAACCATATCGGAATTATTGGTCAGGGAGTGAGTTTTGTCGATACCCATATATTCGATTCCGGCCGGTAGTGATCCGAGAACTGAAGGCGGTGATGTCAGAAGTTCGATGCTTCGTTTAAGAGTAACCTTGTAATCTTTTCCGATATTGGCGGGAAGAACAATATCCGATTCAAACGATGCTTTCGTACCTGTCTTTTCAATAACTTTGAAAGGAGCCGGATCAAGTTGTTCCGGAACAAACCAGCTATCGGCTTCCTTTTTCTCGTTGACAAAAAAGAGGTCTTCCGGAGCAATCCATGTCCTTAAACCACCTGCATTCCAGAAATAGGGTTTTTTTGTCCAGAAACTGCCATCGGTAATCGTTTTATCCACCCACATGAGATTTTCGTCATTCGCACCCTTTATTGAGGCTCCGAGAACACGGCCGCTTAATTCAGGTGTCAGGATTAATTGTGGACTGTTGGCCGAACCGAGGATGATTGTATCGGTTTTTCCCTGTAATACATTGAGAAGCGCCTGGTTGCTATTGGAAGGCACCGGTTTTTGTGTTCCCTGATCCTGACTGCATGCAACCATACTGAAAATAATGACTACAGGCAGGCATACACATACCGCCGATACCAGACTCTTAAACACCGTGGGATTCATCGGATACTCCTTTTCTTATTGGTAAAAATCACGCATTGGATAGGGGCACGACATACCATGCCCCTACTATTATCACCGATTATAGTTTCAAGGTTGATTAATTATTCAAAATAAAAGAAATCAATATAGAAATTATTCTTCAATTACCGTTTTTAAGTTTCTTCACCCCTTCCGTAAGCAGTTTCATATTAATATACGGCGCATCGAGAGGCACAGCACATTCAGGTCCGATTATATCGATATTATATTCGTATTTTTCTTTAACGTCCTCTATGATAATTTCAGGAGTGCCCTTACGGATCACGTCAAAATTACTTGTTCCCCCCATGAGTGAAAGCTTATCGCCTGCCAGTTCACGGGCTGTTTTAGTCGGAACCTTCGAGTCGAAATGGAAACATGCCATACCGGTTTCCCTGATGTACTGCAATCTGTCCGATGTATCTCCGCAGATATGTAAAATAAGCGGACAGGGAAGTTTCTCGCTCATTTCCTGATGCAGTTCCTGAAGAAAGTCACGGTAGGTATCGGGTGAACAGAGGTCGCGGGTTGCATGGTCGGCATAACAAAGAGTATCGGCGCCTGCTTCAACCTGTGCGGTCGCGAATGAAACGGTCACCTCCTTGAGCCGCTGCATCGCTCTTTTGACAGCATCGGGTTTCAGAATGGTATTAATAAGAAATTCCTCGACACCGAAAACATGATATCCCAGTGTCCATGGCCCAAAAGCTTTACCTATTATAGCAATATCATCGCCATATCTTTTTTTCAAAAGTTTCAGGGCTTTCAAAGGCACCTGGCATTCTTCTTTCAATAGGAAATTCGGAGGAATCCGTATTTCATCATCGATCTTATAAATATGGTCGCGTGAGTCCGGCATTCTGCCCTTTTCCCCCCAGTCAACCTTGCACCCAATTGCAGCCGATTCATGCCACACGCTGAAAAGCGGCATTACATTGTCAAAACCGATCTCTGTATATCCTGCTGCAGCAAGACCTGCCATTTTTTCGGCGTCGAGATGAGCTTCAGGAAAAAAAAATCCTGCTTTATCCATCAGGTCGACCGTAACAACCGAAGTTGCGCTTCCTGTCGCAGGCCGCGGTACCTGTTCACGGAACAGGGATTTCATAAATATATCTTTTGGTTTCATCGGTTATAGTACCTCATATTTTGGGCAAATAATAGAATATAATTTCATCAAATAAAACAATATTTTTTTTCCTGTCAACAATTCATTACAATTTCTTTTTTCGGTTTGCATAGATGACTTTGATTATATATATTAAGATTCTTTGATCTTATACATGAAAAATTGCCATGGTCTTTCTGGAGGTATAGTGTCGTGCGTGATGTTATTAAGCTTGCCGTTGTCTTGATGGTATTCAATCTCGTTGCCGGTTCATTGCTGGCATATGTTTATATTAAGACAAAACCTGTGATCGAAGCCAGGAAACTGGCCGGCGCCGGAGACAGCACCGGTGAAGTGCTTCCCGATATGAAAAGTCTTGAACCACATGGCGAAGGTACCGAATTTCAGTATTGGATAGGTTACAGTGATGCAGGCAAAAAGAATCCGGCCGGCTATGCCCTGATTTCCAGGCAAAAAGGTTACTCTTCAATGCTGGAGATCATGATCGGAGTTGATATCGATGGCGTTATTCAAGGTGTGAAAGTACTCTTTCAGCAGGAAACGCCGGGGCTTGGCGATAAAATCGAAGAAATCAAAGCCGGCGAGAGCGATCCCTGGTTCACACGTCAGTTCATCGGCACATCAGCACTCGAAAATTTAAGTGTTACCAAGGATGGCGGTACAATCGACGCTATATCAGGAGCAACTATATCATCACGCGCTGTCTGTGCCGCGATAACTAACGGTATAAAACAGTTGATTGAAGTCAACGGTGAAGACACTTTCTCCGTAAAAGTCGATGCATCGGAACTCGTGGCAGCCGAAGCGCCTGAATGGAAACCGACAGAGATAACGGACAACCTCCTAACTGAGGTTCTGACCGGAATGAGCGGGGGATACAAAAAACAGGATGAAGGCACTGATTTACCATACTGGACCGGTTATAAAGATTCGAACAAATCAACTCCCGGTGGATATGTTTTTGTTGCTTTAGCCGAGGGTTTTGCCTCAACCATCGAAACTCTTGTCGGTGTCGATACAGGAGGAAAAATTATCGGCATCAAGATTTTATCGCATGGAGAAACCGAAGGTTACGGTGACAGAGTAAATGAAATTCGCGAGGGGGAAAAGAAGCCGTGGTTCCAGACTCAATTTTTAGGGAAATCGGCATCGGATACGATTGCGCTAAAAGAGGACGGCGGTGGAATCGATGCATTAACCGGTGCAACTATTACCTCACGGGCTGTAACCAAATCAATCAATATCGAAATAAAAAAACTTATGGGTAAAATCACCGGAAAAGTGTTCGAGATTCCCGATACTCCTAAAGCGGAAACTAGCGAACAGCCGTCTAACGATGCGCTTGCCAAAGTTCTTCCCGATATGATCGGCGATTTTGTTTTACAAAATGAAGGCAGCGAGTTTCCCTACTGGATCGGTTACAACGATTTCCTCAATACCGAGCCCGGCGGATACATATTTATAGCCAACGGCGAGGGTTTCGCATCTATTATCAGGACACTGGTCGGCATAAATACCGAAGGTACCATAACAGGAGTTACAATCCTTTCCCATGAAGAAACAGAGGGCTACGGTGACAAAGTCGGTGAAATCCGCCAGGGTGAAAGTGAACCGTGGTTCCCACGACAGTTTGTGGGTAAATCATCAGCCGATAATATTTCACTAACTGTAGACGGCGGCGTTATCGATGCATTGACCGAAGCGACAATAACCTCGAAAGCAGTTACCGAATCAATCGATAAAGGCATCAAAAAACTCAAGGGTATAATTTCCGGTGAGATAGTAGTAGAAGAAAAAGGAGAATCTGAAGGAGAAGCCGTGGTAATGCCCTCGGATGATGACCTCGCCAGGGTTCTGCCCGATATGATCGGTGAATATAAAATACAGGATGAAGGAAGCGATTTCCCCTACTGGATCGGTTACACCGATTTCCTCAATACCGAGCCCGGCGGATACATATTTATTGCCAACGGTGAGGGTTTCGCATCAACTATCAGGACACTGGTCGGTGTAAATACCGTGGGAGTAATAACCGGAGTCAAAATTCTGTTCCAAGAAGAAACTGAAGGTTACGGTGACAAGGTCGGTGAAATCCGCCAGGGTGAAAGTGAACCGTGGTTCCCAC